>JASHRY010000125.1 GCA_030037105.1 Xanthobacteraceae bacterium | reverse complement strand
TCGAGAGCATTACCCGTCTGCCGGAATATTATCCGACGCGCAGCGAGCTAGCGCTTCTCGGCGAGCACGCGGCGGCGATCGCCGCGCTGTTTCCGCCCGGTTGCGCCTTGATCGAATTCGGCAGCGGATCGAGCCGCAAAGCGCGTATCCTCATCGGCGCCGCGGTGAGTATCGGGGCCTATATTCCGGTCGATATTTCCGGGGAGTTCTTGCAGCAGGACGCGGCGCAATTGCGCCGCGATTTCCCGCATCTGGCGATCCATCCCGTGGTCGCGGATTTCTCGATCCTGACGGAGCTGCCGCCGGAAGTCGCGACGACGCCGCGCGTCGGCTTGTTTCCCGGATCGACGATCGGCAATTTCGAGCCGCATGAGGCGGCGCAGTTTCTACGCCGAACCGGCGCCATGCTCGGCCCCGGCGCCGTCTTCGTCGTCGGCGTCGATCTCGTCAAATCGCCCGACATCCTCTACCGCGCCTATAACGACGCCGCCGGCGTCACCGCGCGATTCAATCTCAATTTGCTCGCCCGCATCAACCGCGAGCTTGGTGCCGATTTCGATCTCGCCGCCTTCGAGCACCACGCCTTCTACAACGGCGAGCGCAACCGCGTCGAAATGCATCTCGCCAGCACTCGCCGGCAAAAGGTGAAGGTGTGCGACGCCACGATCGAATTCCGCGCCGGCGAAACGATCCATACCGAGAACAGCTATAAATATTCGATCGACTCGTTTGAGGCCCTGGCGCATGGCAGCGGCTGGTCGCCGCTTGCGGTGTGGAGCGACGGCCTGTTCAGCGTCCATGCGTTGCGGAGAACGGATGACAGATGACGGACGACGGATGATGGACGCCAGCTGCTTCGGGTTCAACACTTCCGTCCTCCGTCCTCTGTTTTCCGTCGTCTGATTCCATGCCGATCTGCGAAGCCGATCCCTGGCGCCTGCAATATTTTGCCGAGGTCGAAACCGCGGCGAACATTCCGACCGAGGACAGCGATGCTTGGCAATGGTACCCGGCGCACCGCTGGGTCTACGACAAATTGGCGGTGGCGCTCAGCCAGAACCTCGACGCCGGCCCGCACGGGACGGCGCCGCCGCGCTTTCCGGTTTTTTCCAAGCCGATCGTCAATCTCAGGGGCATGGCCGTCGGCAGCCGCGTGCTGCACTCGCAGGCCGATTATGAGGAGCACTACGCGCCCGGCCATTTTTGGATGACGTTGCTCGACGGCCGCCATGTCTCCTCCGATGTCGTGGTGGTCGACGGCGAGCCGCGCTGGTGGCGGCACGCCACCGGCAAGCCGGCGGGCGAAGGCACGTTCGATTACTGGACCGTGCATGCCGGGCCCGACGCCGGCATCGAAGCGCGCTGCGGCCAATGGGTGCGGGCGCATCTTGCCGGCTATTGCGGCATGCTCAATCTCGAAACCATCGGCGGCACCATCATCGAGGTGCATCTGCGCTTCGCCGACCAATGGCCGGATCTTTACGGCGCCGGCTGGATCGAGGCGCTGGTGCGGCTCTACGAGACGGGCATTTGGGATTTCGCCGATGGCGATCGGCGCGACGGGTATAGCGTGGTGTTGTTCGGGCCGGGCGGCCGCCACCATCGTCATCCGCCGCAGGCGCTGGTCGAGGAGATCAAGCGCATGAACGGCGTCACCAGCGTACAAATCACCTTCCACGAGGATCGGGCTCCGGAACGTCACGCCATGCCGCCCGGCGGCTTCCGCCTCGCCATCGTCAACGGCTTTGACCTTGCGGGCGCGCTCGCCGCGCGCGCGCGGCTCAGGAAACATTTCTTTGGTGGCCCGGATTTCGCTTCGCGCGGTCCGGGCCACGCATTATAGTCGCGCTCCCGCAAGGGAACCCGCGACATCGAGGAAAACAGATCATGAAAATTGTAGCGTTCGAGGGAAGGTCCGGTCCGCGACTCGGCATCGTGGAAGGTGACAGTGTCATCGATCTCAGCGCCGCCGACGGCGCAGTTCCGACCGATCTCGGCGAGTATCTCCGGCGCCATAACGGCGACCTCAAGCCGCTCGCCGAGATCGCCAGGCGTGCTCCGGCGAGCGCGCATCTGCCGCTCTCCGAGCTGACCTATGGGCTGCCCGTGGACCGGCCCGGCAAGATCATTTGCCTCGGCTTGAATTATCTCGATCACGTCAAGGAGGGTTTCCAGCGCGACGACGTTCCCAAATTCCCGACTATCTTCATGCGCAGCCGCACCTCGCTGGTGCCGCATGGCCAGCCGATCATCCGCCCGCGCGTGACCGAGACCCTCGACTACGAAGCCGAGCTGATCCTCGTCGTCGGTAAACGCGCCAAGCACCTCACCGCCGCCAATGCCACCTCCTGCATCGCCGGCTATTCCTGCGGCAATGACGGCTCGATCCGTGAGTTCCAGCGAAAAACCTCGCAATGGGACATGGGCAAGAATTTTGACTTTACCGGCGGCTTCGGCCCGTGGTTTGTGTCCGCCGACGAGCTGCCGCCGGGCGCAAAAGGCTTGAAGATCGAAAGCCGGCTGAACGGCAAGGTGATGCAGTCTGACAATACCGGCAACATGATGTTCCCGATCGTCGAGACGCTCGTCTACCTTACCCAGGGCTTCACGCTCGAGCCCGGCGACATCATCTTCACCGGCACGCCCTCGGGCGTCGGCTTCGCGCGCAAGCCGCCGGTATGGATGAAGAACGGCGACATCTGCGAGGTCGACATTGAGGGTATCGGCGTGCTGCGCAACCCGATAGCGGCAGAAACGGTTGGCTGAGCCAACATGCGGCGTGTCGTTCCCGGGTGCGCGAAACGCGTCCGCAAAATCCATAGTGCGGGAATTGCGCGTTCAACGGACCGAGGTTTGACGAAACGCGGTCGCGTCGCACCTTGACCGAAGAGAATCCCATGGCCGAGAAGACGCTCAACGTCATCAGTATTTGCGGCAGCCTGCGCAAGGGTTCCTACAACCGCATGGTCATGAATGCGCTTGCCGCCCTCGCGCCGTCCGGCATGAGCATCACCGAAGCGCCGCCGTTTTCCGAATTCCCGCTCTATAATGCGGACATCGAGACGTCGACCGGTTTCCCCGCCGCGGTGCAAAGGCTGGTCGACGCGATCCGGGCGACCGACGGCGTGATCTTCGTGACGCCGGAATACAATTTTTCGATTCCCGGCGGCTTGAAGAACGCCATCGACTGGGTGTCGCGCGTGCCGAACCAGCCCTTCGCCGGCAAGCCCGTCGCCATCCAGTCGGCGTCGAACGGGCCGCTCGGCGGCGGCCGCATGCAATACGACCTTCGGCGGTCGTTGCTGTTCCTCAACGCTATGACCTTCGGCAGGCCGGAAATCTTCATCGGCAATTGCTCGCAGCGGATCGACGCGAAGACCGGGCAGATTACCGATCAGCAGACCGTAGGATTCATTCGCCAGCAGCTTGCCGCCTTCGCCGAGTTCATTGCTCGGCACGGCCCCGCGCGTTGAAAGCGGCGGAATTGGCCGCGTGTGGTAGCCCAATAGCTGTAGCGATGCGGAGTTCTCGCCGATAAGAGTTCCGGTTATATTGCGCTGCAAATCCAAAATTGCCCTGATGGAGGACGCCATGGCGGTCGCGGCGGAAAAAAAGCCGAGCAACGGCAAACCCGACCCGAAACACAATATCGAGGCGATGCGCCGGGCCTATTACCAGCGTATCGCCAAGCATGACATGAAGCCGTTATGGAGGGTGATGGATTCGCTCATCACCGATGAGCCGATCACGCGCTGCGCGCCGGTCGTTTGGCATTACCGCGACGTGAAATCGCTGGTCATGGAATCGGGTACGCTGATCACCGCCGAAGAAGCGAAGCGCCGCGTGCTCATCCTGGAAAATCCGGCCTTGCGCGGCGAATCGCGCGTGACCAACACCTTGTTTGCCGGCATCCAGATGATCCTGCCCAGCGAGGTCGCTCCAGCGCACCGCCACGCCGCCTCCGCCGTCCGCTTCGTGCTCGACGGCGAGGGCGCCTATACCGCGGTCGACGGCGAGAAGACCTTCATGTCGCCCGGCGATTTCGTCATCACCGCCAACTGGGCGGCGCACGATCACGGCAATCCGTCCGACAAGCCGATGCTGTGGCTCGACGTACTCGATCTCCCGGCGATCGGTTTCTTTGAGGTTTCGTTCGCGGAGGATTTCGACGAGCCGATGCAGGCGCCCAGGCGGCAGGACGGCGACTCGCTGAGCTTCTACGGTTCGGGTGTGCTGCCCGACGGCACGCCGGCCAAAGACCTGAAAATGAAGCGCACGCCGATCATCAACTATACCTATGCGCATACGCGACCGATCGTCGAGCGCCTGCTGCAAGCGGGCGACGTCGACAAGCGCCACGGCGCGCGCGTGCGTTACGCCAATCCGGTCAATGGCGGCGCGGTGCTGCCGACGATGGGTGCCGCGCTCGCCATGCTGCCGAAAGGCTTTCGCGGCGAGCCCTATCGCTCGACCGACGGCACCGTCTTCGTCTGCGCCGAGGGGGAAGGCACGACCAATGTCGACGGTCACGTGCTCGACTGGAGCGCAAACGACGTGTTCGTGGTGCCGCCGTGGAAGCGCCACTTCCATACCGCGGCCAAACAATCGGTGTTGTTCTCGATCTCCGACCGCCCGGCGCAGGAAGCGCTCGGTCTCTGGCGCGAGGACGCCTGAGGCGGATCGTCCCGATTGTTCAGGACGTCGGCGCTGCCGCCCGCGGCTTGAGGCCCAAGCCGTATTTCGCAGCGTAGCCGAGCGCGTCCCATTTCGGCACTGACGTGTTCACGGTCGCCGCGTCGATGTTGCTGATCTGGCGTACCTGCACGACGGAAACCGGAATGCCGGGCCGCCAATTTGGCTCGATCACCCATTCGACATCGACGGGCATCCCGAAGTGCCGCTCGATGTGAAGGACGGTCGACCACAAGGCGATCGCCATCTCGTCGGTGAGCGCCCGCGCCCGACGAAAGCGCTGCGGCAGTTCCTGTTCGAATACACCGCCGCGAACCCGATCGAAAACCGAACCCACGCGTTTGTCGCCGACGCGATAGGCGATCACCCGGCCGTCGGCGCGATCGACCTCAATATGATCGGGCTCGACCGTTCCCTGCACGATCGATTCGCCCCAGCCCCAGGCGCCTTCGATGACGAAACGGTCGCGCTTTTTGCTCACCGGATCGACCGAAAACGCAACGCCGGCGCAGCGCGCATGAACCAGTCGCAGCACGCCGACGCCCATCGGCGTCTCGCGGTAATGCTGCTGGCGCTGCTGCCGATAGCTGAGCGCACGGCCGACGAACAGGCTGCTCCACGCCTGCCGTACCACGGCGATCATCGCCTCGGCGCCGATGATGCCGAGATAGCTTTCATACTGGCCGGCAAAACTCGCGGTGGCGGCATCTTCGCCCGCCGCGGAACTGCGTACCGCCACCGGCAAGGCAATGTCACCGTGGCGCAAGCAAAGCTCTTCGTATGCATCGCCCAAGGCGGCTGCCAAGGAATCGCTCACCGGCGCCCGCTCGATGAGCTTGCGCAGCCGCGCGGAAACGGCCTCGGTGGCGGCGAAATCCTCGTTGCGTGGGAGCGCCGCCAATTCGCAGTCGATGGCCGCTTCCAGGCCGTTGTCCGCAAGAAACGCTTGGAAGGCGTCGGTGGTCACGGCGAAACCGTCGGGCACTTCGATTCCCAACCGGCGCAAGGCGCCGAGCCGCGCAATCTTCGGTCCGACCGTCGCAAAATCGCCGTCGGCCAGTTCGCTCACCCATCGCAGCAGCATTTAGCGTCCTCGATCGGTCCCCACCGCAAGCGCGGGCTTTGACGAGCGCTCAATGCGCTCTTTGTTCGTCCGCGCCGTCTGGATCAGCTTAGGGCATCCCGCCGCCAAGATCAAAAGTACAGATTTGCTCCGACTCGACCGGTACAGTCCGGCCGACCGCAACAGTTTTTCTGTGGAACGGCAATACAGATTGGAACTGCGCGCCGCGATCTAACAAGAGCGAAGCGTCGCCGGCACTTTATGCTTGTGAGGAGCAAAAGCCGATGTTAGCAGGCTTACCCTCCGTTTCATCCGATTTCGCGCATGCACTTCTTCGCGCCCTCACCGAGTTGGAAAGAAATCACGAGAACGAAGCCACCCTTCCGCGCCGAGCACGTCGGCAGCCTGCTGCGCCCGCCTCAGATCAAAGATGCGCGCGCGCGCCGGGAACGCGGCGCGATCGCTGCGGCCGAACTCGAGGCGATCGAGGACAAAGCCATTCGCGCCGCCGTCGCCAAGCAGGAGTCGCTCGGCCTGCGCGCCGTCACCGACGGCGAGTATCGGCGAAGTTTCTGGAGCCGCGACTTCTTCCGCTATCTCGACAACGTCGAGACCTTCCCCACGCCGGGGGTCAAACGCTTCGAAGGCGTTCAGCCGAAGACGCTGGCACATCGGCCTACCGCACGGCTCGGCGTCTTCAGCGGACATCCGATGATCGATCATTTCCGCTTCCTCAAATCAGTTGCCGGGCCGGATTCGACGCCGAAGATGACGATACCGGCGCCGAGCGCGTTTCTCGCGCACCGGGGCAAGACGATCATCGACGGTTCGGTCTATGACTCGTTCGAGGAGTTTTATGCGGATCTGGCGAAGACCTATCGCCAGATCGTGCGCGCTTTCGGCGATGCCGGCTGCCGCTATCTGCAGCTCGACGAAGTCTATATGATCATCCTGATCGATCCCAAGCAGCGCCAGTTCTTCATCGAGCACGGCAACGACCCGGACAAGCTGCCCGACCTGTACGCGCAAGCGACCAACGTCGCGCTGTCGGACAAGCCGGCGGACATGGTGACCGCGATGCACCTTTGTCGCGGCAATTTCCGCTCCACCTTCCAGGGCGCCGGAGGATACGACGCGATTGCGGACGTGTTGTTCAACAAGACGAACATCGACGTCTATTTCATGGAATACGACACCGACCGCGCCGGCGGCTTCGAGCCGCTGCGCCTGGTGCCGAAGGGAAAGAGGGTGGTGCTGGGGCTGGTGACGTCGAAATCGGGCCGACTCGAATCCAAGGACGAGATCAAGCGGCGGATCGAGGCGGCGGCAAAATTCATCGACATCGACCGGCTCAGCCTCAGCCCGCAATGCGGGTTCGCCAGCACCGAGGAAGGCAATCTGCTGACCGAGGACGAGCAATGGGCGAAGCTCGCGCTCGTCGTCGAGGTCGCCGACGAAGTCTGGGGAAGCTCCTGAACCCCCGCGCGAGGATCGGCCATGCAATTCAATATCGACCGCGTGCAAACGACCCATGTGGGCAGCCTGGTGCGGCCGCCGGAACTCGTGGCCTATATGCGCAAGCGGCTCGAGCACGAAGCCATCGATGACGCAGCCTACGAACGCTATCTGGCCGCAGCCGTCGCCGATGTGGTCGGCCGGCAGATCGAGGCCGGCCTCAGCGTCGTCAACGACGGTGAATATTCGAAAAGCTCCTGGTATCGCTATGTCACTGAGCGCCTCGGCGGCCTCGAGTTTCGCGCGGTGCCGAGCGAGCGCCCGCGGCCGACTCCTTCGGCCGGGCTCGACTTCGAGCGCTTCCGCGACTTCTACGCCGAATACCAGGCCGGCCAGCAGGCCAATGCGGGGCGCGGTTATTGGGTCGTGACCGGTCCGATCAGTTATCGCGGCCAGACTCAGGTGCGGCGCGATATCGCGAACCTCAAAGCGGCGCTTGCCGGCAGCCCGGGCGTGAAGGGTTTTCTTCCCGTCGTCGCGCCGGCGAGCGTACTGCAGGGTCTGCGCGACGAATATTACGGCAGCGAGGAAAAGCTCAGCGTTGCGCTTGGCGAAGCTTTGCGGGTGGAATACCAGGCGATCACCGACGCCGGACTGATCGTGCAGATCGACGACGCCTGGCTTGCCGCCAAATACGACATGATGGTGCCGCCGGCGCCGTTTGCGGATTATTACGCCTGGGCGGAGCAAAAAGTCGCCGCGCTCAATGCCGCGCTGGAAGGGATTCCGCCGCAGCAAAGCCGTTATCACGTGTGCTGGGGAAGCTGGAACGGGCCGCACACCAACGACGTCGCCGCCGAAGATATCATCGACCTCATTCTCAAGGTGAAGGTGGGCGGTTATTCGTTGGAAATGGCCAATCCGCGCCACGAGCACGAGTGGCGAATCTGGGAAAAGACCAGGTTGCCGGAGGATCGGGTTCTGGTGCCCGGGGTCATCGCCCACACGACGAATGTCGTCGAACATCCCAAGCTTGTCGCCGAACGCTTGGTACGGCTTGCCAGGCTTGTCGGCCGCGAGCGCGTCATCGGCGGCGCCGATTGCGGCTTCGCGCAGGGAGTGTTCTACCGGCGTGTTCACCCCTCCATCATGTGGGCGAAGCTGGAGGCGTTGGCCGCGGGGGCGAAGCTCGCCACCGCCGAGCTTTGGGGGCGAGTCGCGGCGGCGTGAGGCCGGCGGTTTTACGCGTGCTGGGCGATGAGTTCTCCGATCGCCTTGAGCCGCGCTTCGGCGTCCGTCGTCCAGGGAAACGACAGATTGAGCCCGATGTAATTGCGGAAGGCCTCGCGGACGGAGAACAAAGGACCGGGCGGCAGGCCGACGCCGCGGGCGAGCGCGTCGCGACAGGCCGCGACCGAGTCGAAGTTCGGCGGCCCTTCGACCCAGCACATGAAACCGCCCGACGGCTTGGTCACCCGGCAGCCCGGCGGGAAGTGTTTGCCGATCAGATCGATGCCCTGTTCCATGCGCGCCAGGAGCTTGCCGCGGAGATTGCGCAGGTGGCGGTTGAAATTGCCGCTTTGCATGTAGTCGGCGACCGCGCGCTGGAAGATGCCGCCGCTGATCAGATTGCTGGCGAATTTCATCTGCAGGAACTGCTCGCGGAAGCGGCCCGGCACCAGCCAGCCGATCCCGTAGCCCGGCGCCAGCGTGTTGGAGAAGCTGCCGACTTGCAACACCAGCCCCGCCTCGTCGAAACGCTTGAGCGTGGACGCGCAACAGCGGCCGTAATGCAGGTCCATGTAGCCGCCGTTCTCGATGATCGGCACGTTTTTGCGACGCGCCGTCTCGACGATCTTGTGCACGGCGCTCTCCGGTGTCGAAACGCCGGTCGGGTATTGGTGCGCCGGCATCAACACGCAGGCGCGGATGTCATGACGGTCGGTCAGATATTCGAACCGGTCGGGATCGAGGCCGTGCCTGGGCGAATAGTCGATTTCCACCGCGCGCAACCCGCGATGTTCGAGGGCGGTGAACACCGGAAACATCGTCGGCGATTCGATGAGCACGATGTCGCCCGGTTTGGTGAGGATATTGATGCAGAGGCTGAGCGCATGCATGCCGCCAGCGGTCAAGACGATGTCGTTTGCGGAAAGCGCAAGCCCATGCTCGACGTAACGCCGCGCCAGCATCTCGCGCAAAGCCGGATCGCCCTGCGTTGAGCTGACCGTGTCCGCGCCCTTCGAGGAATTGGTGCATTTGCGCAGCACGCGGCGGAAATGGCGGTTGACGTCCTCGACAGGAAACAGGTCGGAGCTGGCGTAGATCGCGCCGAATTGCTGGATTTCGCTGTTGCTCCAGGAGGCGAAAATCCGCAGCGTCAGCTCGCTGATCGAGATCTCACGGGCGGCTTCCGCGGCCTCAATTGGCGCTCCCGTATGTTTGCCGCGGCGGCTGGCGCCCTCCTCGATGTAAAAACCGGAGCGCGGCAGCGCGACGAAGACGCCCGCGTTCTCCAGAAGTCCATAGGCGTGGTGCACCGTCGACATGCTGCAGCCGGCGATGCGGCTCATCTGCCGGACTGACGGCGCCTTGGCTCCGGGCACCAGCGTGCCGTTCTCGATCAATTGCCGAACGAGGTTGACGACTCCTTCGGCGCGCTTCATGTCATCCTCCCTGGCCCGGCTCGTTCTTGCTTTTTGGTAAGTGTTCTTGCCGCTGTCGCCCATTGAAGGGGGCGAGGAGCCGGCGGAAAGTATAGCCTTGCTACTGAGGCGTGCCAGCCCCGCGTCATTTCGCGCCTTAACTGACTCTTATGCTGGAAAGCACGGCGGCTGTGCGGCCAGCCGCCGTCGCCTGCCGCGCGGCCGCATCATCAGGTTCCCGAGGCAGCGGGAACTGTGCTGATGGAAACACTCCGATTCTGTGCCTTCAAAGGCACAGAACGACAACATAGCATCGAAACGCTTTTCAACGGGGTATAGATCCCGCCAGCTTCGGCGCGCGCCTTGAGAGGCAGAGTTCGGAACGTTCCGACAGGGCCTCTCAACGCCTTGCGGCAACCGTGCCGGGCCTGGGGAGGAACGAGGCGTGATCACCTTTGCGGAAATCCTGAAAGACAAGGGCTACCCCGGTTTCGACCCGGTCAAGCATATCGACGCACCCTGGGTGAGCGATCAATTGTCGCCGTTCAAGCCTGAAGACGAGGCGCGGTTCTGGTTCAAAGGCTTTCAGTGGCCGCGCGCCTATCCGCTGAATTTCGTCTGGCTCGAGGACGGGTTCGCTTGGGGGACGCAGGCGGCGGCGCACAACATGCCGCTGCCGCCGAGCGACGGGTTGGCGCCGCGGGTGGCCGGAATTTTCGTCTATGGCTCCGATATTCCGGTGACGCCTTGGATCGCCGGCAGCCGTGGTGAACGCGTCGGCGCCGTGCTGGGGCCGTTTCTGCAGAATTTTCCCAAGATCTGGGAGGATCGGCGCAACGAGATTCTCAACGGCCTTCGTTACCTCGAGACCTGCGACCTTGCCGGCAAATCGCCCGCCGAAATCTGGAAGTTCATGATCGATGCCCGCGCCTTTCACGTGCGCGCCTGGGAAATCCATTTCGACCTGATGTATCCGCTCACCGCGAACTATCTGGGCTTCTACGGGCTGTGCAAGGAGCTCGGCATCGCGCCGGCCGACATTCCGAAATTCCTCCAGGGTTACGAAACGCAGCCGATGAAATCGGATCGGGCAATGTGGCAGCTCGCCAATGGCGCCCGCGGCACGCAAGTCCACAAAATCATCGCCGACACTCCCCCGGCGGAGATTTACCGAACCCTGAAGACGACGCCCGCGGCCGCGGAATGGGTCGCGGGTTTCGACGCGTTTCTTCAGGACTATGGCTGGCGCAGCGACAGCGTCGTGGATGTGAGTTCGCCGGCCTGGGTCGAGGATCCGGGCCGCTGCCTCGGCATCATCAAGTCGCTGCTGCAGAGCAACGATCCTTACGCCTTCGAAAAAAGCCTACAGGCGGCGGTCGACGAACGCGAAGCGCTGATCGCGCGCTCGCGGGAGAAGATGACAACGCAGGAACGCGAGGCCTTCGATCAGGCGCTGGCGTCATGCCAGCATGCCAATTTTGCCTGGTGGAACGACGATCACAACTGGTACGTCGACATGCG
This sequence comes from Xanthobacteraceae bacterium, assembly GCA_030037105.1. The sequence goes on along the minus strand of JASHRY010000125.1, from coordinate 5,318 downwards.
CTGCACGCTGCCGATCCGCAAGGCGGCGCAGGCGATTGCGCGGGCGATGGATTTCCACGACCCGGAGGATATCAACTTCTTGTTCTATTCGGAACTGCGCGATCTCGCCAACGGCCGGCGCAGCCGGCAATCATTCGCGCCGCTGATCGCCGACCGCAAGGCCTATTTCAACCATTGGAATGCGCGGCTTGAGGATATGCCGATCGTTTTGGGCACGCCGCCGGAGACCATCGCCGACCCGGTGGTGATCGAAATCTTCGGCATCACTGACGAATTCCTGCAACGGATGAAAACCGGCGCCGGCAATGCGCAGCAATTGTCTGGCGTGCCGGCCTCCTCCGGGATCGCGCGCGGCACCGCGCGCGTGCTCCGCTCACCTGATCAACTGCATCTTCTGCGCCAGGGCGACGTGCTGGTTTGCGTCGGCACCACGCCGACCTGGACGCCCGCCTTCACCAAGATCTCCGCCTGCGTTTGCGATGGCGGCGGCACGCTCACGCACGCCTCGGTGGTCAGCCGGGAGTACCGCGTGCCCTGCGTCGTCGGCACTGGGCTGGCGACGCAAACCATCAAGGACGGAGATGAGGTCACGGTGGATGGGAACAAGGGTTTGGTGACCGTTCACCGGGCCGGTTAGCTCGGAACGGGCATGATTGCGGCAGAAAGCCATCACGCACGCTTATGTGCGCGTCCGACAAGGGAGGAACACATGGGTGCCAGGAAGATAAGTGCCAGCAAGAATTCAGCGATAACAGGCCGGGACTTGTCGGCGCCATTGTCGCGGCGCCGCTTCGTCAAGGCCGCCGTCGCCGGCGCTGGCGCGTTGGCCTTGTCCGGCGGCGTTGGCCGGGCGCAAGCGGACGACGTGATCAGAGTCGGGTACATCACGCCGCGCACCGGCGCGTTGGCGGGCTTCGGCGAGCCGGACGGCTTCGTTCTTGAATTGGCGCGCAACGCCCTGGCCGGCGGCCTCAGCGCCGGCGGCAAGACTTATAAGGTCGAGATTCTCGATCGCGACACCCAATCCGATCCGAACCGCGCCGGTCAGTTGGCGAAAGCGCTGATCAACAGCGATCACGTGGATTTCATGCTGTCGTCGTCGACCCCGGAAACGGTCAACCCGGTGGCGGACACGTGCGAAGCCGCGGGAGTGCCAAGCTTGTCGACCGGCATGCCATGGGAGTCCTGGTATTTCGGCCGCGGCGCCAAGCCGGGGCAACCGTCGCCGTTCCATTGGACCTATCACTTCGGTTTCGGCGTGCCGAATTTTTCCAGGGCCTATATCTCGCAATGGAACGGGCCGGTGAAGACCAACAAGCACGTGGCCTTCTTGATGCCGAACGATGCCGACGGCAACGCCTTGCGCAACATCTTCAAGCCGATTCTAGAAAAAGCCGGATTCACCGTGATCGATCCGGGCGGATACGACGATGGCACCACCGATTATTCGGCGCAAATCGCCAAGTTCAAATCCGAGGAGTGCGAAATCTTTACCACCGGGCCGATTCCGCCGGATTTCGCCGTGTTCTGGCGGCAGGCCGCCCAACAGGGCTATACGCGCGAGGTGAAGATAGCCCAGATCGCCAAGACCTGCCTGTTTCCGTCGCAGGTCGAGGCCTTGGGGTCGCTCGGGCCGAAGCTTGCCACGGTCGCCTTCTGGCACCCGACCTTCCCCTATACATCGTCGCTCACCGGGCTCACGTCGCAGCAGCTTGCCGACAAATACGAGAAAGACACCGGGCGGCAGTGGAATCAGATGCTCGGCGACAATACGGCGCTGATGGATGCCGGCGTTGCCGCGCTCAGGGCCGCGGACAATCCCAAAGACCGCCACGCGCTGGTGAAGGCGATCAGCACGCTGAAGGTCATGACCACGGTCGGTCATCTCGACTGGACCAAGGGGCCGGTGCCGAACGTCGTGCCGATGATCTTCGTCGGCACCCAATGGGTGAAGAGCAAGCCGGGCAGCAAGTTCAAGCTCGACATGGTGGTCACCGACAACGCCGACGATCCCAATGTGCCGATCGGCGCCAAACTCGTCCCCTACAACGGCTGATGCCGGTAACGGCGGGGATGGCTTTGGAAGATGAACTTGACCGCCTTGGGGGCGCGCATCCGCCGGACGCACCCGAGGCGGCGATCCAAATGAGCGCAGCGGCGCCCGTTTCAACAACGAGCGAGCGGGGCCGGCGCTACAAGGCCCTGCTGCTCGATTTCGGCGGCGTCATTCTCAAGAGTTTCTTCGAAACTCGGGAAGCGCTGGAGAGCCTGCTGAAGCTGCCGCAAGGCACGCTGGTCTGGGCAGGCCCGTTCGACCCTGCGTCTGATCCCCTTTGGCAGCAGATGCTCGCCGGCGCGCTTTCGGAACGCGACTACTGGTCGAAGCGCGCCGCGGAGGTCGGTCGGCTGATCGGCGAAGAATGGACGATTCAGGATTTCTGCAACAAGCACAACGAGCTGCCCTTGGCGGTGATCCTTAGGCCGGAAATGCTGCAATTGATTGCGGACGCAAAGCGGGCGGGGATCAAATTCGGCGTCCTGACCAATGAGCTGGAGCTGTTTCACGGCAAGGACTGGCCGGCACGAATGCCGTTCGCCGCGCAGTTGGATGCCGTGATCGACGCCACGCACACCAAGATCCTGAAACCCGATCCTCGCGCCTATGAAATGGCTTTGCGAAGCCTCCATGCGTCGGCGCATGATGTCCTCTTCATCGACGACCAGCCGTGCAATGTCGCGGGCGGTGAGGCCGCCGGCATCCGCAGCCTCCGCTTCGATATTACCGATCACGGCCCCTGCATCGCCGAAGCGCGTGCGCTCCTCGGCTTGTGATCCGACGCCGTGACGGCGATGCGCGGGCGGCCGCTCGCCATGCTGCCGAAAGGCTTTCGCGGCGGGAGGTTTACTGTTCGCCGACACTCCGCGGCTTGACCCGGAGGGCGGTGCCGAGACTTAAGTGTGCGCGGCGCAGCCGGCCGTCATTGCCGGATCAAGCTTCGGGCAACGACGAGATCGGGAGAGCAGTCACTGCTCGATCGATTGCAGCACCAGTGCCTTGAGGTCGGTGTCGCTCATAACGCTGTTGTCCCAGGTCGTATCGAGACGTTCGATCTGGCCGGCGCCGTTGAGTTCGATGGAAACGATGCTGCGTTTCACCGAACTTCCTTCGTTCGCCCACTCGTAACCGCCGCCCTGGTCGCTGCCGACCACGTGGACGAGCTTCGAGCCTTTGCCGTAGGGGACGGTCGCCGATACGCGGCTTAGATATTTGGTGATGGCGAGTTTACCCAAGATGCGCACCCGCAACGCCCGATCGCCGTAAGCCGCGTCGTTGGTGAATAGCGCGGCGGCGGCTTTGGCGTCGCCCGACGCGAGCGCCGTGCTCAACTTTTGCGCCACGTCCCTGATCTTCGCCGAGGCACCGTCGCTGACCACGTCGTAGTCGAAGTTGGTCGGGAACTTGTCCGGCGGTGTACGTAATTTTGCCGCGGTCGCGGCGCCGTACGAGCGGCCGTCCCAATAATCGATCCAGCGCACGACCTTGCCGTCCTTGAAGTCGATCGCGGCAAGGATGCGGATTTCGCCGCCGAACAATTCCGGTGTATCGGTGAAGGCGACCAGCGCCGAATGGGTGTCGCCGGTGATGCGCGTCGGATAGGACAGGCCCGATGGCGGCCATTTCGGCATGTACTGCTCGAACATGTCGGTCATACCTTTCTTATTGTAGAACGGCCAGCCCAACGTCGCGTCGATATAGGTCAAATGCGTTTGCGAAAAATGATCCGCGGTGGCGACGGGTTTGTGCTCGCTCTTGGCGGTGAAGTAAGATTTGAAAAATGACGCCGCCTCCGGAGTGGCGTGCGACGTGACCACGACGTCCGGATAAGGAGTCGCGGCGCGCGCATTCGCCGCGATCAACAAAGCGGCCGCCGCGGCGCAAATCGACACGATGCGCTTCATGACTTCACTCCCACGTGCTTGTCTATGATGCGCCAGGCTATTCGGATCGGCTCGCACTGTACAGAGTTGCGAATGCGCAGACCGCACGCCGATTGATCGGCATCGCCCACTCGGTCGTTCGAGGCTTGCCGTGGGCACGGGAAGCGCGTAACCAAATCGAGATTTGGCGCACGTCGATGGACGCACCCGCACAAAAAAAATCGAAGCTGATCAAAGGCGCGACCGGCGACTGGGAAATTGTCGTCGGCATGGAGGTGCATGCCCAGGTAACTGCTAAAGCCAAGCTGTTCTCCGGCGCCGCGACCGCATTTGGCGGCGAGCCCAATTCGCACGTATCGCCGGTCGATGCCGCCATGCCGGGAATGCTGCCGGTGATCAACGCGGAATGCGTGCGCCAGGCGGTGCGCACCGGACTCGGCCTCAACGCCAAGATCAATCCCAGATCGGTGTTCGATCGGAAGAACTATTTCTATCCGGATCTGCCGCAGGGCTATCAGATCAGCCAGTACAAATCGCCGATCGTGGGCGAGGGCGAGGTTTTGGTCGACCTCGCCGACGGCGAGACGGTGCGGGTCGGCATCGAGCGGCTGCATCTCGAGCAGGATGCCGGCAAGTCGCTGCACGACCAGCACGCGACCATGTCGCTCGTCGATCTCAATCGCTCCGGCGCGGCGCTGATGGAGATCGTGACCAGGCCCGATCTGCGGTCCGCCGACGAGGCCAAGGCCTTCATCGGCAAGCTGCGCACCATCCTGCGCTATCTCGGCACCTGCGACGGCGACATGGAGAAGGGCCACTTGCGCGCGGACGTCAATGTCTCGGTACGCAAGCCCGGTGCCTCCTTTGGCACGCGCTGCGAGATCAAGAATCTCAACTCGATCCGCTTCATCGGCCAGGCGATCGAGCACGAAGCAATGCGGCAGATCGCGATCATCGAGGATGGCGGCACGATCGAGCAGGAGACGCGGCTGTTCGATCCCGAGAAGGGCGAGACGCGGTCCATGCGCAACAAGGAAGAGGCGCACGACTACCGCTATTTTCCCGATCCGGACCTCCTGCCGCTCGAGCTCCCGCCCTCGCTGCTCGCCGATCTCGCCGCGCACCTGCCGGAACTGCCGGACGAGAAGAAAGCGCGCTTCATGCGCGAGTACGCGCTTTCGGGATACGACGCCGGCGTGCTCGTCGCCGAGCGCGAAACGGCGGAATTCTTCGAAACCGTCGTCAACGGCGGCGCGCGGGGCGACGGGGCTGGTCGCGATGCGAAACTCGCCGCCAATTGGATCATCAACGAGCTCGCGGGACGGCTCAATCGCGAGGGCAAGGACATCGCGGCAGCGCCGGTCTCGGCGACGCAGCTC
>JASHRY010000124.1 GCA_030037105.1 Xanthobacteraceae bacterium | reverse complement strand
CGCGACGAAGGGCTATCTCGAGATCGTCGGCCGCGGCTCCGGCGCGGTCGGGCGGCTGCTTTCGCGCGATCTCGACCGCGGCGGCGACAGGCTGGCGGCGCGCGCGGCGGAGTAGGCGATGGCCGTTGCAATCGGCGACATCGAGGACGACGAGGAGTTCGACGAGGCGCACAGCATCAACGTCACGCCGTTCATCGACGTCATGCTCGTTCTTCTCATCATCTTCATGATCGCGGCGCCGCTGTCGACCGTCGATCTGCCGGTCGATTTGCCGTCCTCGACGGCGGTCCCGCAAAAGCGGCCGGACAAGCCGACCTATGTCACCATCAAGGCCGACCTCGCCATCGCCGTCGGCGAGACCCCGGTCAAACGCGTCGATCTCGTGCGCACGCTCGACGCCATGGGGGAGGAAAGCAAAGACCGCCGCATCTACCTGCGCGCCGATCGCGCGGTGCCCTATGGCGAGTTGATGGACGTGCTGGAGCGTCTGCGCATCGGCGGATACCACAGGATTGCCCTGGTGGCGCTCGAAGGCGTGGCCGACGATTCGACGCAGCTCTCTCCGACGGACGGCAAGCCGTAACGAGGGGGTGAGCACGATGTCCGATCTCGACCTGCCCCGCTACCTGCCGCGACCGGTCTGGATTGCGGCCGCGCTCGGCGCCGTTGCGATCCATGCCGGAGGCGTCGTTCTGGCGCTGGCGTCGATACATCCGGATGACGGCACGGAGCTTGGCGCGCCGGCGATCGAGATCGGCGTCGAGTTGGTGGCGCCGCGGCTCGATCCGACCGACTTGCCGGTCGGCCCGGACACCGAAGCCGCCGCCGCCTCTCCCGCGGTGATCGAGCAAAAAACGGTGGTCGAGCATACCGACCTGCCCAAAGCCGTACCGACCGAGACCGACGATCCTGATCGGGTCGTCGCGCCGAACGACACGAAGAAGCCGGAAAAGGACGAGCCGAAAATAACCGCGGTTGAGGCCGCTCCCTCGACCGAATCGGTCGCCACCGAAGAGACTGGCATGCCGACGGTCGAGAACGCTCCGCAAGCCCCGCGTTCCGTCGCCCCGGCGCTGGGAACGGGCGTGAGCGCGGAGCGCGAACGGGTGACCTGGCAGAAGGAATTGGCGGCGCATTTCGACAAATACAAGCGCTATCCGTCCGACCGATCGATGCAGCAGGCCAAGGTCGTCGTCAGCTTCGTGCTCGACCGAACCGGGCACGTCCTCTCCACCGGTATCGTGCAAGGATCCGGCGATCCTTCCTTCGACGCGGCGGCGCTCGCCATGCTGCAACGTTCCGATCCCGTGCCGCCGCCGCCGCCGCTGGTCGCCGACGAAGGACTGACCTTCACCTTGCCGGTCATCTTCTACGTCAAGGAGCGGCATTGACCCGGCTGCGGCGTTTGGCCGCCAGCCCGCCATGGGTCAGCGGGCCGCGATTTTCGCAAGCGGGCATTACTTCAGCCGCTTCGCCGCCTCCTCGATCAGGCTGAGATCGGAATGCGCGCGCACGTCGAGGTGCGTGGTGACCAAGCCGAGAGCCCTGGTCACGTCCACGTTCCTCTGCAGCGCATCGAGGTCGGGCAGCATGTTGGGATCGCGATAATAGTCGCTCTTGGTGAACAGCCAGCCGAAGCGGTCGGCCGGCTGCTTGGTCAATCGCGCGGCGATCGCGGCGATCTCGCCGTGGTTCTTGGGGTCGAGATACCAGTGAACGATGCGCAGCGAATCCTCCAGGAAATCGACCAGGGCGGCGCGATGCCGGTCGATGAACGATTTGCGCGCGTTCCACATGACGAATTGGGAAACGCCGATCGCGTCCTTGCTGGTGAACAAAGGACGCGCGATCTTCTTGAGTTCGGGATCGAGCGAGAACGGCAGCACCGCGGCGATGAGATCGACCTTCTTTTCCGCCAGCATCGCGCGCATGGCCGGGAAAGGCGCCTCGATGATCGTGTAATCGCGGTTGGCCTCGAGCCCGTGCTTGCGCAGCATGGCGCGCATCGCCACGTCGACGGCGCTGCCGGCGGCGTTGATCGCGACGATCTTGCCTTTGAGGTCCTCGACCTTGTGGATCGGGCCGTCGGCAAGCACGTCGAATTCATTGGAGTAATAGCCGTCGACGCCGTCGCGGAAATCATCGGCGATCACGCGAATGTCGTCCATGCCGGCGTTCCCGATCGCGATCGGCAACGTCGAATAGGCGAGATTGCCGATCTCCAGCTCGTTGTTGGCGATCGCGGTGATCATCGGCGGCGTGCCGCGATAGCGGACCGGCTCGAACACGTATGACTGACCGAAGTGGCGGGCCAAGTCCTTCTTCTCCAACCAGATCGACGTCCAGTTGGCGAGCGGCGCCACCCAGGCGCCGCGGATTTGCACCGGCGCGGCGTGGGCAAAGCCCGTACCGAGCACCAACAGGGCGAAGCCCGCCAGCCCGATTCTTCCACGCATCGTTCCCTCCCGATCCGATATTGAAGCATGGTTCGACGTTGTCACGACGCCAAGCGCAACACAATTAACAATGACAAGGCCGTCCGTGCGGCACAGAGGGAAACAATGGATCAGGTCCACGTCGAACATCAATCCGCGGGCGCGCCGGGAGCGCCACCGTCCCTGCCCGGCCAGGTGGTGCTGGTATTCCAGGGCGGCGGCGCGCTCGGCGCGTATCAAGGCGGCGTCTATCAGGCTTTGCATGAAGCCGGCATCGAGCCGGATTGGGTCATCGGCACATCGATCGGCGCGCTCAACGCCGCCATTATCGCGGGCAATGATGCGGGTTCGCGCATCGACCGGCTGCGCGAGTTCTGGGAACGGATCGCGCGCAAGCCGCTGTGGAACGATACGCCGCTCGCTCCGGCCGGCAATGCCGCCACCTATTTGACCACCATTTTCGCCGGTATTCCCGGCTACTTTTCCCCCAATCAAGCGATAGCCTGGGGTCTCAACGCCTTGGTCGGCGTCGAGCATGCGGCCTTCTATACGATCGACGGCTTGCGCCAGACGATTGCCGACGTCGTCGATCTCGCGCGCATCGAAGCTGGCAAGCCGCGCTTGACCGTCGGAGCGGTCAATGTGCGAACCGGCCGGATGCACTATTTCGACAGCCGCAACGCGCCGGTCAGGCTCGACCATATCCTCGCCTCGGGCGCGGTGCCGCCGGGATTCCCGGCGATACGCATTGACGGCGACGCCTACTGGGACGGCGGGCTCTACTCCAACACTCCCGTCGAGGTCGTATTCGACGACGATCCGCGGCACAGTTCCGTGGTGTTCTCGGTGCAGATGTGGCCGGCCGCGGCCCCGGAGCCGGAATCGGTCTGGCAGGTGCTGAGCCGGCAGAAAGACATTCAATTCGCCAGTCGCGCCGACAGCCATATCGCGCATCAAAAGCATCTGCAT
>JASHRY010000123.1 GCA_030037105.1 Xanthobacteraceae bacterium | reverse complement strand
GCCCAGGACGCGCGCGCCTTCTCGCGCTGGCGCTCCATCGCGTCGGTGAAGGAGGCAATGTCGACGCCGATGCCACGCGGCCGCAGCGCGTCCTGCGTCAGATCGAGCGGGAAGCCGTAGGTGTCGTAAAGCGTGAAGGCGGTCACGCCGTCGAACATGTCGCCGCGCCTGAGCGCCTTGCTCTCCTCGTCGAGGATCGCCAGGCCCCGCTCCAGGGTCTTGCGAAAGCGCGTCTCCTCGAGCTTGAGCGTCTCGGTAATGAGCGCCTCGGCGCGGTGCAATTCGGGATAGGCCTGGCCCATCTCCCGCACCAGAACCGGAACGAGCCGCCACATCAGCGGCTCCTTCGCCCCGAGCAGTTCGGCATGGCGCATGGCGCGACGCATGATGCGGCGAAGCACATAGCCGCGGCCCTCGTTCGACGGCAGCACCCCGTCCGCGATCAGGAAGGAGCTGGCGCGCAGATGGTCGGCGATGACCCGGTGCGAGGCCTTGCGCTCGCCGTCCGGATCGACGTGGGTGAGCTCGGCGACCGCCGCGATCAGCGCGGCGAACAGGTCGATCTTGTAGTCGTCATGCGTACCCTGCAGCACCGCCGCCATGCGCTCGAGCCCCATGCCGGTGTCGATCGAGGGCCGCGGCAGGGCGACGCGCTCGCCGGCGGCGAGCTGCTCGTACTGCATGAACACGAGGTTCCAGATTTCGACGAAGCGGTCGCCTTCGGCGTCCGCGCTCCCCGGCGCTCCGCCGGGAATGTGCGCGCCGTGGTCGTAGAACATCTCCGAGCACGGGCCGCACGGCCCGGTGTCGCCCATGGCCCAGAAATTGTCGGCGCCGGCGACGCGAATGATCCTTTTCTCCGGCACGCCCGCGATCTTCTTCCACAGTTCGAAGGCGTCATCGTCGTCGACATAGACCGTCATCAACAAGCGTTCCGCCGGCACGCCGAACTCTTTCGTCACCAGCTTCCAGGCCAGCTCGATGGCGCGCTCCTTGAAGTAATCACCGAAGGAAAAATTGCCCAGCATCTCGAAGAAGGTGTGATGGCGCGCGGTGTAGCCGACATTGTCGAGATCGTTGTGCTTGCCGCCGGCGCGCACGCATTTCTGTGCCGTCGCGGCGCGCGCGTAAGGGCGTTTCTCGAGTCCGGTGAAGACGTTCTTGAACTGCACCATGCCGGCGTTGGTGAACATCAACGTCGGGTCGTTGCGCGGCACCAGCGGTGAACTGGGCACGACCTCGTGCCCCTCGCGCGCAAAAAAGGCGAGGAAGTCCGACCTGATATCGTTGACGCCGCTCATCTTGCCGCAACTCTCTAGCGGGGGGATTCCGCCCTGTCCAGGAAAGGTCCGGGACAGGCGCAATTGCGGTACAGCCGCAAAACATATAAGCGCTCTGGCTCCGACGCGCCTTCTGGAGCGAGCAAGCAATGGACGATCAAAGCGCCCCCCTGCCGCACGGTTTGCAAGAGCGGCTGCGGGCCGGCCGCTTCATCATCACCGCCGAGGTCGCCCCGCCGGTCTCCTGCGACGCGCAGGACCTCCTGCGCAAGGCAACGCCGCTCCGCGGCCTCGCCGATGCGGTCAACGTCACTGACGGCGCCGGCGCGCGCGCGCATATGAGCGCGCTTGCGGCCGCCGCCGTCCTGATCGGGGCCGGAATCGAGCCGATCCTGCAAATCACCTGCCGCGACAAAAACCGCATTGCCCTGCAGAGCGAATTGATGGGCGCGGCCGCGCTCGGCGTCCGCAACCTCCTCCTCCTCACCGGCGACGATCCGAAAGCCGGCGATCAGCCCGAAACCAAGCCCGTCTTCGACGTCGACTCGAAGACCTTGCTCGAAACCGCGCGTCGGCTGCGCGACGACGGGGTTTTGCCGACCGGACGCAAGGTCGCCGGCCAGGCCGCCTTCTTCCTTGGCGTCGCCGATGCCCCGATCGATCCGCCCGCGGATTGGCGGCCGGGCTCGCTCCTCGGCAAGCTCGCCGCCGGCGCCCAATTCGCGCAGACCCAATTCTGCATGGATGCCGCGATCGTGCGCCGCTACCTCGGCCGGCTGGCGGAGGCCGGCGTCACGGAGAAGCTCGCCGTCCTGATCGGCATCGCGCCGCTGCGCTCGGCCAAATCTGCGCAATGGATGAGAAATCACCTTTACGGCGCCATCATCCCGGATGCTCTGATCGCGCGCATGGATCGCGCCAAAGACCCCGAACGCGAGGGCGTGCGCATCTGCATCGACCTGATCGAGGAGCTTGCGACCATTGCCGGCGTCGCCGGCGTCCACATCATGGCGCCGGGCAACGACGCGGCGATTCCGCACGTCATCACCGCGGCACGCGCGCGGGTGGCAAGGGCCGCGGTATAAACAGAGAGAGAGAAAGATAGGCGCAGGAAAACGCGGCGCCGCCGCTCGCGGTCTCTTCCGCAAAGGAGAGAAGGCGCTGCGTCGAGCGCCACTGTTTCAGCGGTGCGCCGCCGCCTCCACCGTGCGAATGTCGATCTCCGACTTCAGCGTGCGGTGCACCGGACACTTGTCGGCGATTTCCATGAGCCGCGCGCGCTGGGCGGCGTCGAGGTCGCCTTCGAGCGTGATCGCGCGGTCGATGCGGTCGATCATTCCTTCCTTGGTTTCGCATTCGGCGCAATCGGTCGCGTGAATCCGGCTGTGCCGCAGCCGCACCTGCACGCGCGTCAACGGCAGCTTTTTACGCTCGGCATAGAGCCGCAGCGTCATCGACGTGCAGGCGCCGAGCGCGGCGAGAAGGAGATCGTAGGGGCCGGGACCGCTGTCGAGGCCGCCGACATTCACCGGCTCGTCCGCCGTGAGACGGTGCGCTCCGCAAATGATGTCCTGCTGGAACGGTCCACGCCGCGTCTCGCGCACAGTGACGGTGCCCGGCGCGCCGGCCTCGTCGGTGTTAAGATCGGATAGTTCCGACGGCATTCACGCCTCCTGCGTTCTCCCCGCCGCGCGGGGGAAGTTAACCCAGCCAACGCTTCGTGACCCGTGTTGTTTGCGGGGCGCCGTTGTCGCGTGCTTGACGAAAATCGCCAGGCACGGACCCAGCATCAAGATATATCTTGCGTTATATCTTATTGTGAGCTATCTAAAGATATATCTTTGTATAGGAGACGAATATGCACGGACATTGTGAATATCCCGGCGGCATGTGGGCCGCGGGCCGCCATCGCCGCGGCCGGTTCGGCGGTTTCGGCTTTGGCGGACGCCCTGGCATGGGCGGGATGGGCGCCGACGATCTGCTGCGCGCCCGGCGCATGCTGGCGCAAGGCGACCTGCGGCTGATCGCGCTCGCTTTGATCGCCGAGGCGCCGCGCCACGGCTACGAGATCATCAAGCTGTTGGAGGAAAAGACTGCGGACTGGTACTCACCGAGTCCGGGCATCGTCTATCCGACGCTGACTTATCTTGAGGAAGCGGGCTACGTCACCGCCTCGACCGAGGGCAGCAAGAGGCTCTATGCCATCACCGAGGAGGGCCGCGCCTACCTCAAGGCCAATCGCGATCTTGCCGACGTGGTGCTCGACCGCCTGACCGCGTTCGGCGAACGCGTGAACCGTTGGCGTCGGGCGGCGCGCGGAGAGCGCGACAATCGCCGTACCCTGCCGCCGCTCGTCGAGGCCGCGTTCGATCATTTGTGCGAGGCGGTCGGCAAGCGCCTCGACGACGACGCCGGCGCCGAGGCGCGCCTTGTTGAAATCCTCGCCCGTGCCGCCGCGGATTTGCGGCAAACGTGAAAGAGAAGTTCGTCAGACCGGCACGCGGACGCTCGCGCGCAACCCGCCGAGCGGAGAATCGCCGAGGGTGATGTCGCCGCCGTGCGAGCGCGCGATGTCGCGGGCGATGGCGAGGCCGAGGCCGGTGCCGCCTTCGTCCTGGTTGCGCGCATCGTCGAGGCGCAGGAACGGCTTGAACACATCTTCGCGCAATTGCAGCGGGATGCCTGGACCGTCGTCGTCCACCGTCACCGTCAGCCAGCGGTGATCGCAATGGCCGGTGATGGCGACCGTCGAGGCGAAGCGGCCGGCATTGGACACGAGATTGACGAGGCAGCGCTTGAACGCCGCCGGACGCACCGTCACCTCCGGCTGTCCATGGAAGGCCACGCTGGCCCGATGCCCGTGGCGCTCGCTGTCGATCTTGAGCTCGTCGAGCAAGGCGGCGATGTCGGTCGGCGCCGACTGTTCGCCCGAGTCGCCACGCGCGAAGGCGAGGTATGCTTCGAGCATGCCGGCCATCTCGTCCACGTCCCTCTTGATCGCCTCGGCCTCGGGGCTCTGGCCGAGCAAAGCGAGTTCGAGCTTGAAGCGCGTGAGCACGGTGCGCAGATCGTGCGACACGCCGGCGAGCATGGCCGTGCGCTGCTCGATCGAGCGCTCGATGCGGGCTTTCATTTCCAGGAACGCGGCCGCCGCGCGCCGCACCTCGCGCGCGCCGCGCGGGCGGAAATTCGGCGCCTCGCGGCCCTTGCCGAAGGCTTCGGCGGCGTCGGCTAGGCGCACGATCGGCCGGATCTGGTTGCGCAGGAACAGGATGGCGACGGTGAGCAGGACGAGTGAGGTCGCCACCATCCACAACAGGAACATCCACGAATTGGCGTCGTAAACGTCGGCGCGCCGCGCGAACACCCGCATGACGGTGTCGTCGAGCTTGATGCGGATCTCGACGATCGAAGAGCGGCCGACGGTGTCGATCCAGAACGGCAGGCCGATCTGCCTGCGGATCTCGTCCGACAGCGCCACGTCGAGCTGGGAGAAGAACGGCTTGGGGCCGGGCGGCGGCAACTGCGTCTGCGGCAGGAAATCGACCACGAGGCTGAGCCGGTCCTGAGCGATGCGGCGCAATTCGGCGCGCGCCGCGCGCGCGGCGCGGTCGTCGCCGTGCGGATAGGTTTTGTAGACGTCGATGAGCGTCGCGATCTCCTGGGTGATCGCAGCCGACAGGTAACGGGTCACCAGGCCCCACTGCCGGTCCATGAACATGAAGGCGACCACGGATTGCAGCACCACCATCGGCACGATGATGATCAGGAGCGCGCGGGCGTAAAGCCCCTTGGGCAGCACCGACTTGAGCCAGAGGCTGAAGCGATCCGAGGCGCGAACGACGGGGCCGGCGACATGGCCGGCGACGTGACGCACGGCATTCGCCGCGGCCATCAAGCGGCCGGCGGCGCTGCGTAGCCGCCCGATGCCATCGTCAAAGCTGGTCACGACGCCGCTCATGGGGCCACCACCAGCCGGTAACCCAAGCCGCGCACGGTCTGAACGATCAGCGGATTGGCCGGATCATTCTCGATCTTGCGGCGCAGTCGGTTGACCTGCACGTCGACGGTGCGCTCGCTGACGCTGTCGCCGTTGCCGGCGAGCGCCTGGCGCGGGACGGTCTCGCCGGCGCTTGCGGCAAGCACGCGCAGCATCTCGCGCTCGCGGTCGGTCAGCCGGATCACCTCCTCGCCGCGGCGCAGCTCGCCGCGCGCGAGATGGAAGATGAACGGGCCGAAGCGCACCGATTCCACGGCCGGCGCGTGCGGCGGATGCACGCGCTTGAGAATGTTGGCGACGCGCAGCGACAATTCGCGCGGCTCGAACGGTTTCGCCAGATAATCATCGGCGCCGATTTCGAGGCCCTTGATCCGGCTTTCCGTCCCATCCCGCGCCGTCAGCATGAGGATCGGCACTGCCGAGCCGGCGCGGATCGCGCTGGCAAAATCAAAGCCGTTCTCGCCCGGCATCATCACGTCGAGGATCAGGAGATCGAACTTGAGGCTTTCAAGCTGGACGCGCGCCTCATGGGCGGTCTCGGCGGTGGTGACGCGATAGCCCTCGCCGAGCAGGAAGCGTGACAGCAGCGCACGGATGCGGCGATCGTCATCGACGACGAGCAGGTGCGGCGCGTCGTCGGCCGGATTGGCGGCCGGCCCGGTCATCAGGCGCCGTCGCGGCCGCGCCGCCGTCCGCGGTCGGCGCGTGCAATCAAGTGCAGGACCCGATCGCGCTCCTGCGCGTCGATCATGCCGGCGAGAAAGCGCCGCGCCGCCTCGCGCGCGCCGGGTCCGAGCTCGGCCAGCACGCGCGCGATGCGCGCCGTCTGCAGGCCGGCCAGCTTCATCGCCAGCGCTTCGCCCGCGGGGCTCACGTAAAGGAGCCGCTGGCGGCGATCGTTATCCCCCTCCTTCTGCACGACATAGCCCTTGTCGATAAGCTCCTTGAGCACGCGGCCCAAGGACTGCTTGGTGATTTTCAGGATGTCGAGCAGATCGGCGACTCTCATCCCCGGATTGCGGTTGACGAAATGCAGGACGCGATGGTGGGCGCGGCCGAAGCCGAGCTTCTCCAGCACCTCGTCGGGATCGGAGACGAAGTCGCGATAGGCGAAGAACAGAAGCTCGATGAGGTCCCAGCAAGGCTCGCCCGCCTCTGGCGCGGCCTCGGCCGGCGCCGCGGCGGAGCGGGGATGAGTTGCTGTCGTGACACTGATGGCGGCCATTATGTCAGCTATATTGACATATTTCGCTTTGATTGTTATCGCAAAAAGCGCAATGTCACGACAACATTGCGTCAGGCGCATCCCAGGATGACGTGCCGCGGCGCTGAAGGGCGCTTGTGCGGAGAGTTGCGACCATACCGGGACTCCACTGCCGACGCAAAAACGCCAAATCCGGCCCGGGCGCGGCGGAATGCCGGCAAATGGGCCAGTTAAGGCCAGGGAGGCAATGCCATGGCGGTGCCCTTCGACCAGCGTCCCGACGTGATCTGGTTCGACGGCAAGCTTGTTCCCACCGCCGAGTGCAAGATCAACGTGCTCACGCACGGCCTCCATTATGCGAGCTGCGTGTTCGAGGGCGAACGCGCCTATAACGGCGAGATTTTCCGGAGCAGCGAGCATTCCGAGCGGCTCAAGCGCTCGGCGCAGATACTCGACTTCGACATTCCCTACAGCGCGGCGGAGATCGACGCCGCCAAGCGCCTCGTTCTCGACAAGAACAATCAGAAGGACGCCTATGTGCGGCCGATCGCCTGGCGCGGCTCCGAACAGCTCGGCGTCTCGGCGCAGAACAACAAGATCCATCTCGCCATCGCCACCTGGGAATGGCCGAGCTATTTCGATCCGGCGCAGCGCCTCAAGGGCATTCGGCTCGACCTTGCCGACTATCGCCGCCCCGATCCGAAAACGGCGCCGGCCCTCGCCAAGGCCGCCGGCCTCTACGCGATCTGCACCATCTCCAAGCATCGCGCCGAGCGGCGCGGCTTTGCCGATGCCATGATGCTCGACTGGCAGGGACGCGTCGCCGAATGCACCGGCGCCAACATCTTCTTCATCAAGGACGGCAAGATCCACACGCCGATCGCCGACTGCTTCCTCTCCGGCATCACCCGCGCGACCGCGATCGCCTTAGCGCGCCGGCACGACATCGCGGTGATCGAGCGCCGCATCATGCCGGAGGAACTCGCCGGCTTCTCCGAATGCTTCATCACCGGCACCGCGGCGGAAGTCACCGCCGTCTCCCAGATCGCCGACTGGACCTTCACTCCCGGCCGCATCACGCAAGCGTTGATGACCGACTACAGCGCCGAGGTGCGGCCCAAAGGCAAGGCTGCCGCGGCCTAGAGTCCATTTCACTTAGGCTGAAGCATATCCTGCGTTTCGGAAGTAGTTTTGCGCATTCCTGCGGAGGGAATGCGTTGAGCAAGGTTCCGATACGTCGCCAGGTCGTTTCGACGGTTCGCTCGTCGGCTTTTCTGAGCAGGGTCTTGAGCTTGGCGAAGACCTGCTCGATCGGATTGAGGTCTGGGCTGTAGG
>JASHRY010000017.1 GCA_030037105.1 Xanthobacteraceae bacterium | reverse complement strand
AGCGGCGAAGCGTATGTAAGACGTTGCCGCGATCGGAAAGCGCCTCGGCGTGGTCCGGCCGCAGCGCCAGCGCGCGGTCGTAGCTCGCCAGCGCCTCGTCATGGCGGCGAAGCCGGGCGAGGAGAATACCGCGCTCATAATGAGCCGCGACAATGTCCGACCGCACGGCGAGGGCGCGGTCGAACGCGGCGAGCGCCTCAGCGGATTTTCCCAGCCGCGATTGAACGACCGCGAGAAGATGGAGCGCGACAAAGACAATGAGGTCTGGCGGCGACGATTTGCCGACAGAGGCGCTCGGCTTCGACAAGTTCGCCGTTCCGATAGGCCGCGATGGCACGGTCGAGCACGGGCGTCTCGGCGCCTGAAATATCTACCATCGATCGTGCCGATCCATGCTGTCATACGCAATCCGGTTGATTGATTCTTGAATTCGTCATTCCGGGGCCGCGCCAACAGGTCCGGCCCGAAGTGGCCGGCCCGATGATAAACTCCGCGAGGAGCCCGGAATCCATGACCCCAGCGCAGAGGTATGGATTCCGGACTCGCCGCCATTCAAGTCGGCCGGCGCCGACTCGGCCCTGCAAGTGCCGATCTCGGGTAAACCCGAGATCGGCAGCGATCCGGAATGACGGCGAACTGCTCAACCGGATTCGGTATCAAATGGCTCTCCTCGCCGAGAACTTAGCCGGTTTCATCACGCGGTCCAACTCAGCGGAGTCTTCCCGCTCGAAAAAATGATCCCGATCTGATAATCGGGGATGTCCCGGATTTTGTTGAAAGGCCGGTTCACCAGCCAAGCGGTCCTCAAGCCGGAGCCACCATGTCCGTTTTCGCCGTGAATTACCTCTGCCGCGAATTGTTGCGCGACCACGCCTTCCGCGCCGCCATGAAGGCCGATCCGGCCAAGGCGCTGGCATCGCTCGACCTCACCGAGGCGGAACGGCGCGCGCTTGTTGCCGGCGACGTCGGCGCGCTCTACCGCATGGGCGTCAACGGCTTCCTCATGGGCTATCTCGCCCGCTTCGAGGTCTGCGGGCTCAACGTCCAGAACTACAACGAGCGCATGCGCGCGGTGAAAGTCGACGAGCTGGGGCAGCCGGTCGCGTGACCCGCCTCCCCTGCCCTGCGTCAGGCGCCGCCGCGCAGATAATTCCGCTTGTACCAGTCGACGATCTCGCTGCCGGTCGTGATCCACACCTCCTGCCGCGAGGTCACGTGGGCGAGCGCCTTGGCGAAATATTTGCTGCGGTGCGGATGGCCGACCAGGAACGGATGCAGGCAGATCGACATCACGCGGCCGGTCTTGGCGCCGTCCTCATAGAGCACGTCGAACTGGTCGCAGATCATTTGCGCGAAATATTCCGGGCTCTGATGCAGGTCGAGAAACGCCGGAATGTCGTTGATCTCGACCGAATAGGGCATGGAGATCATCACGCCCTTCTTCACCCGCATCGGATAGGGCTGGTCGTCGTTGACCCAGTTGCCGACATAGTCGATGCCGTTCTCGGCGAGGATGTCCAGAGTGCGCACGGTCTCGCTCAAGGCCGGGCTGAGCCAGCCGCGCGGCGCCTTGCCGACGCTTCTTGCGATGGTGCCGACCACCTCCTCGATCAGCGCGCGCTCCTCCGCCTCCGACTGAGCGTTGATCAGCGTCGAATTGGTGGCGCCGTGGCCCATCCACTCCCAGCCGAGCTTCTTTCCCTCCTCGATGATGCGCGGGTAGTGCCGGCAGACGTCGGAATTGAGAGCGACCGTGCCCTTGACGCCGTATCTCTCCATCACTTCCATCATCCGCCAGATGCCGACGCGCACGCCGTAGTCGCGCCACGAATAATTGAGGACGTCGGGGTTGACGGGCAGGTTGGTCAGGCGCGTCGAAGGGCGGTCGAACAAAAAGTGTTCGATGTTCGGGATCACCCAGAGTGCGACGCGGGCGCCGTTCGGCCAGTCGAGCCGCGGCCGATCGACGATGGCGGAATAGTCGAAGCGGCCATGCTCCGTCGGTACGGCCGCCTGCCGCGGCGAACTCTTCCGCGCGCCGCGGCGACGAGCGCCGGCGGGGCGGGTTTTGGCTGAGCGTTTTCGATTCGGCTTGCGCGGCACATGCTCCTCCCGAATTATCGAACGGCGTCGTGATATGGCGGCCCTGCGGCGGCCGGGCTAATATTCCACCATCGCCGCGGGCGCGTGAATAGGTAGAGCAGGAGTTGAAAAGCATGGCACAGATCGTCGCCGGGTTTGGCGTGCCGCACACCCCGGTCTTTCCCTTTTTCGTGAAGCGCGACGGCCCTGAATGCGAGACGGCAAAACTGTTCGCGGCGCAGAAGGAGCAGCTCGCCGCCGCACGTCCCGACGTGATCCTGATGTTCGACACCGATCACCTGAACACGTTTTTTCTCGACAATCTGCCGATCTTCGCCGTGGGCGTGGACGCGAGCTTCAAAGGACCGAACGACGAGCCGCGGGACGTGCCGATCTACACCATTCCATCGGCGCGCGATCTGGCGGCGCATATTCGCGCCGCGGCCATCGACGCCGGCTTCGACGCGGCGCTGACCCAGCATTTCTCCGTCGATCATTCGATCGCCGTGCCGCTGCATTTCCTCACGCCGGACATGAGCGTGCCGGTCATTCCGGTCTTCATCAGCGGACACGTGCCGCCGCTTCCCTCGGCGCAACGCTGCCATGCGCTCGGCCAGGCGGTCGCCGGCGCGATCGCCTCGTGGCCGGCGTCCTTGCGCGTCGTGGTCATGGGCAGCGGCAGCTTCTCGCTCGAAGTCGCCGGCCCGCGCATGGCGCCCGGCCGCACCGACGGCGTGCCCGATCCCGATTGGGCGCTGCGGGTCATCCACTATCTCGAACAACAGCGGATCGAGAGGCTCATCGCCGAGGCCACGCCGCATCAACTCCTCAAGGCCGGCAATGTCGGCGGCGAATTGCTCAACTGGATCGCGATGCTCGGCGCCATCGGCGATCGCAAGCCCACCTACATCGCTCCGCAGATGCAGAACGGCCACGCCTACGGCGTCTGGCGGTGGAATTAACCGGAATTGCACCCATACCGTCGCGATCGGGGGGCGGTTGCGTTTTGGGTGTGCAACCGTCATCATTGACGGCGAGCGGGGCCGCCAACGGTCTTTTCGCTCCAATCAGCAGGGAGGGATAGAATGGGATCGCGAAAAACGGCTATTT
>JASHRY010000122.1 GCA_030037105.1 Xanthobacteraceae bacterium | reverse complement strand
AGACTGCCGGCACATCGCCGTGCTCGCCGATGGCGGCGAGCGGCCGGTGATTGCGCTCGTCGAGATCAAGGATTGCCGGCTGAGCGAAGGCCGCAATCTCGCCGGCGACGCCATGAATGTCGTCACCTTCGATCGCGCAAAACCGCTGCGGAGCGCGCCGGTGCCGAGCGGCTTCGATCGATCGCACCTGCTGCTGATGGGTTCGACCATCCGCAGCGTCGCGACCGCCGGCGCGCTCGAAGCGATCTTGACGCTCAGCACCGCTTACGCCAATGAGCGCGTCGCCTTCGAGCGGCCGATTGGCAAATTCCAGGCGGTGCAGCAGAACCTGGCGCGGCTTGCCGGCGAAGTCGCCGCCGCGCTCGCGGCGGCGGGCTCGGCGGCCGACGCCGTCGCGCAAGCCGCCGCATTCGACGAGGCGGTATTTCTGGAAGCGGCGTCCGCCAAGATCCGCGTCGCCGAAGCCGCCGCCGAAGGCGCGGCGATCGCGCACCAGGTTTTCGGCGCCATCGGCTTCACTAGGGAGCACGTGCTGCACCGCTTCACGCTGCGCATGCTCTCCTGGCGCAACGATTTCGGCAGCGAAAGCTATTGGGCGGCCGAACTCGGCGGGCACGTCGCCCGCCGCGGCGCCGACGAATTCTGGCCGCTGGTCGCCTCGCGATGACCGT
This sequence comes from Xanthobacteraceae bacterium, assembly GCA_030037105.1. The sequence continues at coordinate 8,713 of JASHRY010000122.1, read as the reverse complement.
CAATCTCAACTTCGATCCGATCCGCCTGCCGCCCGAGTGCCAGATCTTGCGCGCCGAGGTGCGCGCATTCTTGGCCGGGGAAATCGCCGCCGGCACGTTCGACCCGCACCGGCCGGGGGATGGAGATTCGCACGACCGCGGCTTCAGCCGGCGCGTCGGCGCCCAAGGCTGGATCGGCATGACTTGGCCGAAGGCATACGGCGGACACGAGCGCAGCCATTTGGAGCGTTACGTCGTCACCGAAGAATTTCGCGCCGCCAACGCACCCGATCACTTCCACTTTGTCGCCGACCGCCAGAGCGGCCCGATCCTGCTCAAATACGCCCCCGAGCACGTCAAGAAGGACATCCTGCCGCGCATTTGCCGCGGCGAGCTGTGTTTCGCCATCGGCATGAGCGAGCCGGGCTCCGGCTCCGATTTGTTCGCGGCCAAGGCCAAGGCGAGCAAGGTCGACGGCGGCTGGCGCATCAACGGCAGCAAGATCTGGACCACGAGCGCCCATGTCGCCGACTACATGCTCGCGTTGTTCCGCACCTCGCCGCCGAGCAAGGAGAACCGCCGCCACGGGCTCACGCAGTTTCTGGTCGACATGAAGAGCCCGGGCATCGCGGTGAACCCGATCTATCAGATGACCGGGCAGCGCGGTTTCAACGAGGTGGCGTTCGCGGATGCATTCGTGCCCGACGATTACGTGATGGGCGAGATCGACGGCGCCTGGAAACAGGCGACCAGCGAACTCGCCTATGAACGCAGCGGGCCGGAACGCTTTCTCGAGACTTTTTACGTGTTGGTCGGGCTCGTCCGCGCGCTCGGGCCGCAGCCCGATCTGCGCGGCGCCGAAGGGCTCGGCCGGCTGGTGGCGCAACTGCATACCCTGCGGCGCATGTCGGTCTCGGTCGCCGGCATGCTGCAGGCCGGCAAGGAGCCGGTTGTGGAAGGCTCGATCGTCAAGGATCTCGGCACCCTCTGGGAGCAGAAGCTGCCCGGCCGGGTGCGCGAGCTGGCCGCGTTCCTCGAACCGGAAATCGTCAACCGCGCGCCGCTCGCCGATCAGCTCGCCTTCGCCACCATGATCGCGCCAAAGTTCACCATCCAAGGCGGCACCACCGAAATCCTGCGCGGCATCATCGCGCGCGGGTTGGGCCTGCGCTGAGGCGACGGACGATGCCGGATATTGGCAAATTGCTGTGGCCGAATTCGGTGGCGGTGGTCGGCGCCTCCTCCGATACCCGCGGCCTGCGCGGCCGGATTTTCGAGATCCTCCGCAGCTATCCATTTGCCGGAAAGATCTATCCGGTCAGCCGCAGCGCTGCCGAAGTGCAGGGCGTGAAGGCGTATGCGTCCGTCGAAGCGCTGCCGGAACCGGTCGATCTCGCGGTCCTGATCGTTCCCGCCGCCTCTGTGCCGGCGGAGCTCGAGCGCTGCGGCCGCGCTGGCGTAAAGGCGGCCGTCATCCCCAGCTCCGGCTTTGCCGAAGAGGGCGAAGCCGGCGCGCGCCTGCAGCGCGAGATCGTCGCCACCGCGCGCCGTTACGACATGGCGGTCGGCGGGCCGAACATGGAAGGCTTCGCCAATATCGCCGCCGCGCTGTGCCCGACCTTCAGCCCGGCCATGGACAAGAGCGCCGGGCCGCGCGCGCCCGAGCGTGCGCTCGGCCGCGGTCAGGTCTCGGTGGTCTCGCAGAGCGGCGGACTCGGCTTTGCCTTCTTCGACCGCGCGCGACCGCGCAATCTCAAGTTCCGCTATATCGTGACGACCGGCAACGAAGCTGCGCTCGAGATTGCCGACTTCGTCGATTACATGCTCGACGAGGGCGAGACCGGCGTCTTCTTGCTGCTGCTCGAAGGCGTAAAGACGCCGGAGAAATTCAAGCGCATCGCCGAAAAGGCGCTCAAGGCCGGCACGCCGCTGATCGTGCGCAAGATCGGCCAATCGGCGCCGGGGAGCCGGGCGGTCGCTTCGCATACCGCCGCGCTCGCCGGCTCTGCTGCGGCCTATCGCGCCGTGTTCGAGCGCTATGGCATGATCGAAGGACGCGACTTCGACGAGATGCTGGACATCGCCGCGGGCTTCCTCGCCTGCGGCGACCGCTTGCCGGCGGGAAGGCGCGTCGGCATCTGCACGGCCTCGGGCGGGGCCGGCGTGTGGATGGCGGACGCGTGCGCCGCCGCAGGTCTCGACGTGCCGGTGCTCGACGATGCGACGCGCGCCGCGATCGACGTTCACCTGCCCGCTTACGCCAGTTCGCAGAACCCGGTCGATTCTACCGCCCAGGGCGTGCAAAAGCTCGGCTACGCGCAGTTCGCGCAATTGGTGGCGCGTTCACCCTCGGTCGACGGCGTCATCGTCGTGATCACGGCGCGCCGTTCGGCTTTCCTCGAAGCCGACCTGCCGAAGCTCAAGGAGCTAACGCGCGAAACGAACAAGCCGGTGTTCATGTGGACCTATACGCTTCCCTCCGAGCGCACCGTCGAAATCCTCAACGAAGCCGGCTACCCGCTGTTCACCCGCGCGCAGGGTTGCGCTCGCACCCTGCGCGCGATGGCCGACTACCGCGTGCTGCGCGAGCGCTGGCTGCGCCCGATCGCGGCCGCAACGCCGCGTGTCCGCGAGCGCGCGAAAGGTGGCGCGATGCTGGCGGAGTCCGGTCCGGTGCTGTGCGAATATCGGGCGCGGCAATTGTTGGCCATTTACGGCATCGGCAACGACAACGTCGGCGAGCTGGTGCATTCGGCCGAAGAAGCGGCAGCCGCCGCTCAGGCGATCGGCCGGCCCGTGGCGCTCAAGGTCCAGTCCGCCGACATTCCGCACAAGACCGAAGCCGGCGCCGTCGCCTTGAATCTTGCCGGAGCCGACAGCGTGCGCGCGGCCTATGCGCGCGTGCTTGCCGCCGCCAAACGCCATGCGCCGGCCGCGCGCATCGACGGCGTGCTGGTGCAGTCGATGGCGCCGTCCGGGCGCGAGGTCATCCTCGGCGTCAATCGCGACCCGATCTGGGGGCCGCTCTTGATGGTCGGTCGCGGCGGCGTTCTGGTCGAAACGCTCGGCGATGTGGCGCTCGCGCCGGTGCCGCTCGATCACGCCGCCGCCGACGCGCTCATCACGCGACTCAAGGGTGCGCAGGTGTTCGGGGCTTATCGCGGCCTGCCGCCGGCGGATATTGCGGCGCTCGCCGACCTCATGGTCGCCCTGTCGCGGTTTGCCGCCGACCACGAAGAGGAAATTGCCGCGATCGATCTCAATCCGGTCATCGTGCATGCGCAGGGGCACGGCGCTTCTATCGTGGATGCGCTGATCGTCAAGCGCGACAGCCGAACGGCGGAACGCTGTGGCGCCGCCGGGTAGCAGCAAAGGAAATCCGCGATGGGTCCGTTCAAGGATATCGGCGTCGAGAAAAGCGGCCACGTCGCCCTCGTCGAGATCAGGCGGCCGCCGAACAATTACTTCGATATCGCGCTGATCAAAGAGATCGCTTCCGCTTTCGAAGCGCTCGACACCGACGGCGACTGCCGCGCGCTGGTATTGGCGGCGCAAGGCAAGGCCTTTTGCGCCGGCGCCGATTTCGGCGACGGCCGCACGCTCGATCGCGACGGCCGCCGCCCCGGCGAGCCACTGCCCGGCGTGGCGCATCTTTATATTGAAGGCCATCGGCTGTTTCGCACCGGCAAGCCGATCGTCGCCGCGGTTCACGGCGCCGCGGTCGGCGGCGGCTTGGGCTTGGCGATGGTCGCCGATTTCCGCGTGACCTGTCCGGAGGCGCGTTTTTGCGCCAACTTCACCCGGCTCGGCTTCCATCCGGGCTTCGGGCTGACCGTGACGCTGCCGGCGGTGATCGGTCCGACCAAGGCGGCGCTGATGTTCTATACGAGCCGCCGGGTGCGCGGCGAGGACGCCCATGCCATGGGTCTTGCCGACGTTCTGGTGCCGCAAGATCAAGTGCGCGCCGCAGCGCTCTCGCTCGCCGCCGAGATCGCCGAGAACTCCCCGCTCGGCCTCCTCGCCACGCGCGCCACGCTGCGCGGCGATCTTGCCGGGCGCATGCGCGCGGCGACCGAACGCGAGCTTGCCGAGCAAACCCGGCTGCGCAAGACTGACGACTTCAAGGAAGGCGTGAAGGCGATGGCGGAGCGCCGCGTGCCGGTTTTTTCGAACCGCTAGCCGCACGCCCGCGCATGAGGAATAGAATGTCAGCATGCGGTTCATGCGAACTTCGGAATCGCGGCACTAGCGGCCGATCGCCGGGATGACGCAGCCCGCTCCCCTGTACATCATCGCTTCGCCGCGTCCGCGGGTCGGCAAGACGCTGATCGCGCGGCTGATGATCGAATTTTTCCGTGCCGGCAAGCGGCCGCTCGTCGGCTACGATTTGCATCCGCGCGAGCCGGCGCTGGCCGGCCGTTTCCCCAATCTCGTCTGGCCCATCGATATCTCCGAAACGCGCGGCCAGATGGCGCTGTTCGATCGGCTGATCGCCGACAGTTCGAGCACGAAAATCATCGATCTGGGTTACGGCCGGTTCGACCAGTTCTTCGCGGTAATGGCGGAGATCGGTTTCGTGCACGAGGCAAGGCGGCGGCTGATCGAGCCGGTCGTGCTGTTCGTGACCGATCCGGCGGCGGCGACAGTGCGCGCCTATGCGGAGCTGCGGCACCGATTGGCGGCGGCGACGTTCGTGCCGGTGCACAATGAATCGGTGTCGATCCTGTTTGCCAAGGAGGATTTTCCGCCGACGCGCTTCGAATGCGGCGTCATTCGCATCCCGCGCCTGTCCTCGATCGTGCGCGGCGTGATCGACCGGCCGAGCTTCTCGTTCGGCGCTTACATGAAGAAGCAGTCGGGCGGACCGACGGAGGTCCATAGCTGGATCAGCACCATCTTCACCGAATTCCGCGAGCTCGAGCTGCGGCTGCTGATGGGGCGGCTCACGTCCTCGCTGGGCGGCGGGCCGATCGAGCCGGCTCGGCACGCCCGTTAAAGCGGGATGACTTATCCTCGAGTCGTCATCCCGCCCTAGCTTTTTGGTGGAGCATGATCTTTTCGGAAAACCGGTTCCCACTTCTCATGCTCCAAGGCCTTGCAATGGCGGCTTTGCGGCTTTGCCGATCCAGGCCGGACGCAATAGGGCCAAAAGCGACGGCCGCTATCCGGCCTCCGCGCTGAGCACGTGCCCTGCAATCAAGCGTGCCGCCGCGCCCGCGTGCGTGGCGATCAAGAAATGCGCGGCGCCCTCGATCGTGGCCAACGTCGCCCGACCCAAACACTCGCTGAGCAGCGCGGCGGCGCGCTGCATTGCCGGCGGACTGGCCGCGCCACGGACGATGAGAGCAGGGATTTCAACCCCGGCCAGCGCTGCCGTCGACAGCGGGAAGCTCTCTTCTCCCGCCCAGTCGAGGATGTTCACTGCCGTCGTGGCCACGGCGTAGGCGCGCACCTGCGGCGGCCATGAGGCGAAGGTGCCGGCGCCGCCGTAGAAGTCGATCATGGACGCGATCGCCTCCGCGTTCCCGGCCTTGAACGCGGCGAAATAGGCCGCCGTCATCCGGTCGAATGCGTCGCAGTGCTGCTGCTCCCCTCGTTCCCGCAACAACGCCCGGACCGGCGCCTCGATGATCACGAGGCTCGCCAACGGCACGCGCCGGCGCAACGCCACCGCGAGCGCCGCCAGGCCGCCGGCGGAATGCCCAACCAGATGCACGCGGTCGCCAGCCTTGCGGATGACCGCCTCCAGCATCTCGGCCTCGTGCGCGATGGAAGGGTCGCCGGCGCCGCGGCGCTCGGCGGTGCCGCCGTAGCCAAGCAGACTCGTGGTCACGCAGCGAAACCGGTCGCTCAGGGCGGCGATCACCGGTCGCCAGGCGGCGCCCGATCCCGGCACCAGCACCACAGCCGGGCCGGTGCCCTGCTCGTCGTAGTCGATGCGCCCGCGAGCGTCTTCGATCATGCGCAAATCCCGCGTGCTTCAGTCGTCGTTCAAATGAGCTCGGCGATCATGCGTGCGGGCCGAGCGGCGCCCTCGGCTTCGACCGGCGCAAATCGCGCGGGCGCTTATAACGCATCGACCATCGCCTCGGCGATCGCCTCCGGCGTTGCCGCCGCAAACTCTATACCCGGCCGGTCGGATTTGCCGTTGCCGCGGCCGTCGTAGGCGATGCAGCGGAAGCGTTCGCTGAAGTACGGCAACTGCGCCTTGTAGATGCGCGAGTGGACGATGCTCCACGGCGGCACAAAAACCATCGTTCCCGCGCCTTCACCGTAGATCTCGTAATGGATTTTTACGCCGCCGCGTTCGACGGATCCTTCCCGACTTGGCAACTTGGCGCACATGGCATCACCTCGTCGATGTACGAGATTCCGCAATACGAATGAGATCGCCGACGCGCCGCAGCGCTTGGCGCACCGGCGTGCCGCTCCTCTCGATGCCGAGCAGATAAAGGCTTTATGCACCGATAAAGGCGTTGGAAACAAGGGCTCCTACCTCTTCAGCCGAAAACGGCCCGAGGCCGCCGAACTTCTGCTCTGCCCTCCGGGCGACCTCGGTCACGAGATTGGTCCACCCCGCAAGGCCGGTGTGGACAGCCTTGGCGATCGCCGCATCGGCCCAGCTTCCGGCGACCAGTTCCTGCAGGACGCGCACGTAACCCGAGGCGATGTCGTCGTCGAGATAGGCGCAAGCCCGGTCCCACTGGTCCGGTATCACATGATGTGGGGGCAAAGGTGCGCTGTCTGGAAAGTTTCCGCCGCGCGGCTTGGAGCGGCTTCGGCCTTGAAAGCCGATCAGCTAATGCCCTTCGAAGCTGATGAGCGTGCGCACCGGCACGTCGAGCCTCTTGATTCTCTCGGCGCCGCCCAAGTCCGGCAGATCGATGATGAAGCAAGCGGCCAGCACGTCGGCGCCGATCCGCTTCAAGAGCTTGACGGCGGCCTCGGCGGTGCCGCCGGTGGCGACGAGGTCATCGACCAGAATGACGCGCTCGCCGCGCATCACCGCGTCCTCGTGCATTTCCATTTCATCGATGCCGTATTCGAGCGAATAGCCGATGCTCACGCGCTTGAACGGCAGCTTGCCCTTCTTGCGGATCGGCACGAAACCGGCCGAGACCTGATGGGCGACCGCGCCGCCGAGAATGAAGCCGCGCGCCTCGATGCCGGCGACCTTGTCGATCTTGCCGCCGGCCCAGGGCTGCACCAGCTCATCCACGGCGCGGCGGAAGGCCCGCGCATTGCCGAGAAGCGTGGTGATGTCGCGAAACACGATGCCCGGCTTGGGATAATCCGGGATGCTACGGATCGCGGCCTTGAGGTCAGTCTCCAACGCGACGGTGGCCATGGTTAACGCCTCATCTGATGTCCCCGGTCACGTCGTGTAGCACAATTCGTATCACCGGCTTATCACGCGGACGCCGTTCGCCCGCCTATGACTCCATTGGGAGGCGCACCGGCACAGGCTTGCCGCTCGCAACCGGGGTCGCCGCCTCGGCCGCCCGCAACATTCCGGGTTGAGAATTCAACTCCGCGCATATTCCGTCGGCGGGCGCGGCTCAGGTGACGCCGCCGTCGCGGCCGGCTCGTGATCATGATCGACGGCGTGCCAGACCCGCTTCTTGGTGAAGTAGAGGAGCCCGGTCAGCAGGATGAGGTACAGCATCACCTGGAAGCCGACGCGCTTGCGCGCATCGAGCTTCGGTTCGGCCGCCCACATCAGGAAGGCGGCGACGTCGCGGCCATATTGGTCCACCGTGGTCGGGGTGCCGTCGGTGTATTCGACCTGCCCGTCGCTGAGGGGCTTGGGCATGCCGATGGCGTGGCCGGGGAAATATTTGTTGTATTGGGCGCCCGGCGGCAGGTTGAAGCCGGCCGGCGGGTCGGTATAGCCGTTGAGGATGGCGTGGATGTAGTCGGGGCCCTCCTCCTGATACATCGTGAAGGCATCGAAGATGAACCAGGGAAACCCGCGCTCGTAGCTGCGCGCGAGCGCCAGCACCGACATGTCGGGCGGCAACTTGCCGCCGAGCGCGGCGCGGGCGGCCTTATCGTTCGGGAACGGCGGCGGGAAATAATCGGCAATCTTGCCCGGCCGTTGAAACATTTGGCCCTGGTCGTTCGGGCCGTCGGTAACCTGGAAGGTGGCCGCGATCGTCGCCGCTTGCGCCGCGGTAAAGCCCGGGCCGCCGGGGTCGGTCAGATTACGGAACGCCAAAAGCTTCAGGCTGTGGCAATTGGAACAGACCTCGCGATAAATCTTGAATCCCCGCTGCAATTGCGCCTGATCGTATTGGCCGAACGGGCCGGCGAACGACCAATGCTGCCGCGGCGGCACCTCCTGTTCCTGCGCCAAAGCCGGGCGCATTCCCATTGCCGCCAGCGCGACAGCGAGCACGCAGGCAAAGACGCCGCTGCGATGTGCGTTCATGGCCGGGCTCCTCTCTCTACGCCTTGGCGCCCGACGGCGGCGGCGCCGCGCCGACCGGGACGCCTTCGCGCAGCACCGATTCCGAGATCGAGTTCGGCAGCGGCTTTGTTCGCTCGAACAGGCCGAGCAGCGGCAAGATGATGAGGAAATAGGCGAAGTAGTAGGCGGTGAGGAGGCGCGCCGCGATCACGTAGCCGCCCTCCGGAAGCTGCGAGCCGAGATAGCCGAGGCCGATCACGGCGGCGAAGAAGAGCAGAAGGAACTGGCGGTAGAGCGGCCGATAATTCGCCGAACGCACGCGCG
>JASHRY010000121.1 GCA_030037105.1 Xanthobacteraceae bacterium | reverse complement strand
TGAAGCCGCGAGTGATGTCGCTCGTGGTGTTCACGGCGGTGGCGGGTCTCATGGTCGCGCCCGGCCACATTCATCCGGTGATCGCCTTTGTCGCGTTGTTGTGCATCACGGTGGGCGCCGGCGCCGCGGGCGCGCTCAATATGTGGTACGACGCCGACATCGACGCGCGCATGGCGCGCACGGCCGCGCGGCCGATCCCGCGCGGCCGCGTTACGCCCGGCGAGGCCGCCGGCTTCGGCTTCACGCTGGCGGCGTTCTCGGTCGCGGCGCTCGGGCTGTTGGTGAACCTCGCGGCGGCGGCGCTGCTCGCCTTCACGATCTTCTTCTATGTCGTGATCTATACAATCTGGCTGAAACGCTCGACTCCGCAGAACATCGTCATCGGCGGCGCGGCCGGCGCGCTGCCGCCGATGATCGGCTGGGCGGCGGCGACCGGCGGCTTGGCGATCGAGCCGCTGCTGCTGTTTCTCATCATCTTCTTCTGGACGCCGCCGCATTTCTGGGCGTTGTCGCTCTATCGCGCGCAGGATTATGCGCGCGCCGGAGTGCCGATGTTGCCGGTCGTCGCCGGCGCGCGGGAAACCCGTCGCCAGATCCTGCTCTATACGCTGATCCTGGCCCCGCTCGGCGCCTCGCTGTGGCCGCTCGGCTATGCCGGGCCGATCTACGGCTGTACCGCGCTCGTGGCCGGCGCCGGCATGATCGCGCTGGCGCTGCGCGTGCATGCGGAGCGCGACGGCCACGCTGCCAGCAAGCAGATGTTCGGATTCTCGATCCTCTACCTGTGCCTGCTGTTTGCCATGCTGATGGTCGATCGTATATCGGGAGGGCTGTTCGGCCATATCGCAGTATGACAATAATCGACAGTGCCATGAATGACGTGAATGGGCAGCGGCCGCAGACCGTCATCAAGCTCACGGAACAGCAGCTTCGGGCGCGCCGGGCGCGTTCGTTGGCGATCGCGTTGGCGCTCGGCGCTTTTGTCATCGTGATCTTCCTGGTGACCATCGTGCGGCTCGGCTCCAATGTGTTCACCAGGCCGATGTAGCGGTGATCGATGCGCGACCCGACCAACCAAATTGATCCGCGGCGGACGAGCCGCCGCGATCTCCTTGTCGCCTTTGCCTGCGGCGGCTGCGTCGCGGCGATGGTCGGCCTATCGTTCGCGGCGGTGCCGCTCTATTCGTGGTTCTGCCACGCCACCGGTTTCGGCGGCACCACGCAGGTGGCGAAATCGGCCCCGACGCAGACCTCCGCGCGCAAGATCAGGGTGCGCTTCGACTCGAACGTGAGCGGCGGATTGCCGTGGCGGTTCGAGCCCGAGCGGAGAACGATCGACGTGCGCCTCGGCGAGGTCGCCACCGTCTACTACAAGGTCGTCAACGAGGCCGCGCGTACCATCACCGGTCAGGCGGGTTACAACGTCAGCCCGCCGACCGTCGGCATCTATTTCGAGAAGATCAACTGCTTTTGCTTCAGCACGCAGACGATGAGACCGGGCGAGACGCGCGATATGGCCGTCGTCTTCTACATCGATCCCAAACTGGCCCAGGATTCGGACGAGGACGGCGTCGACGTCATCACGCTCTCCTACACCTTCTATCCGGCGCGCGCGCCGGATCAGGCGGCCGCCACGGCGGCGGCGGAGAATGCGGCGCCGGGACAGCCCGGCCATATCTAGAGCATGATCGCGAAAGGCGGCAACCGGTTTTCGGCCAGATCATGCTCAAACGAAAACCAGACCCCGATCCGATTAAATTCGGTCGGATCAGGATCTGAAAGGCAACGGAAGCGGCGCCCGGAGAACGCGGTTGCGCCGAGGCGGAGACGAAACGATGGCTGATGTCGCGCATGCCAAACCCCACCACGATTACCACCTGGTCCGTCCCAGCCCGTGGCCGGCGGTCGGCGCGATCTCGGCGTTCGTCGCCGCCGTCGGGCTGATCCTATGGATGCACCACACCGTCGCCTACGCGTCGATCATCCTCGGCGTCGGCATCATCGGCATCGCCTACACCATGATCGGCTGGTGGCGCGATGTGATCTTCGAGGCCGAGGTCGAAGGCGATCACACCCGCGTGGTGCAGATTTCGCACCGTTACGGCATGATCCTGTTCATCGCCTCGGAGGTGATGTTCTTCGTCGCCTGGTTCTGGGCCTATTTTAACACGGCGCTGTTCCCGAACGAGGTCAAGGATGTGGCGCGGATCGCGTTTACCGGCGGCGTGTGGCCGCCGAAGAGCATCGTGACATTCGATCCCTGGCACTTCGCGCTGCTCAATACGTTGATCCTGCTCACCTCCGGCACGACGGTGACCTGGGCGCACCATTCGCTGCTCCAGAACAATCGCAAGGGGCTCATTTGGGGCCTTGTCTGCACCATCGCCCTCGGCATCAGCTTCACCTGCGTCCAGGCCTACGAGTACGCCCATGCCGCGTTCCACTATTCCGGCAACGTCTACGGCGCCACGTTTTTCATGGCGACCGGATTCCACGGCGCGCACGTCATCATCGGCTCGATCTTTTTGACCGTCTGCCTCCTGCGTGCGATCGCCGGCCAATTTAAGCCGACCCAGCACATCGGCTTCGAGTTCGCCGCCTGGTACTGGCACTTCGTCGATGTGGTGTGGCTGTTCCTGTTCGCCTGCATTTACGTGTGGGGTGGGGGCCCGCACACGACGTAGCAACGGGGGCGTTGCCCGCTTCCCGGCTCCGCGGGCGACGCCATCGGCCGTTGAGGCGCCGCTGCAACGCGCGATGAGGGCGCCGTTGATCGATCCGGGATTGTTACCAACTCGGAATCTGCGGCGATTCCCGGTTCCGAGCACGCGCTGTCGCGCGCGGCGCGGCGTGCTGCGTTGAGCCCTGGAAACGCGAACGATATGACCGAAAAAATCATTAATACGCTTTCCGGATCGATCCGCGCCGGATTGTCGTGCGCATGTCCGCGTTGCGGCAGGGGCAAGCTGTTCCATGGATTTTTGACGTTGAGCCCGCGCTGCGCGGTCTGCGGCCTCGATTACGGTTTTGCCGATTCCGGCGATGGACCGGCCGTCTTTATCATGTTCCTTGCCGGCTTCATCGTGGTCGGTGCCGCGCTGGTGACTGAGGTAATCTATCAGCCGCCGTTTTGGGTGCACGCGGTGTTGTGGCTGCCCTTGATTCTCATCGTCACCCTCGGGCCGCTGCGACCGATGAAGGGGCTGATGATCGCGCTGCAATATCATCACCGGGCCGCGGAAAGCCGCTTCGGCGGAGAAAAGCCGTGAGCGCGGCGACAACGACGCTGCGGTCGTGGATCGCGCTCCTGATTCCGGCGGCGCTCGCGTTCGCCGTCCTTGTTGCGCTCGGCACCTGGCAGCTTCAGCGCAAGGCCTGGAAGGAGGGATTGATCGCCACGCTGACCGAGCGGCTCGCGGTCCCGCCCACGGCGCTGCCGCCGCCGGTGCTCTGGCCCGGCCTCGAACAGGCGCGCGAGGAATACCGCCGCGTCAAATTCAGCGCCACGTTCGACCACGGCAAGGAAGCGCTGGTTTATGCCGCCCCTTCGGCCTTTCGCCCCGACGTGGCCGGGCCCGGCTACTGGATCTTCACGCCGGCGCGGCTTGCCGGGGGCGGCTTCGTCATGGTCAACCGCGGCTTCGTGCCGGAGGGCCGACAAGACCAAAAATCGCGGTCCGACGGCCAGATCGCCGGGCCGGTCGAGATCGTGGGGGCGATGCGCTGGCCGGAAGGCCGCAACTGGTTTTCACCCGCCGACGATCCCCAGCATAATTTGTGGTTCGTCCGCGACTCGCTGGCGATCGCCGCGGCCAAAGGGATTCACCCGGTGACGCCGTTCTACGTCGAAGAGGAATCCCCGGTGCCGCCGGGCGGATTGCCGCAGCCCGGCAAGATCGTGGTGATGCTGCGCGACGCGCACCTGCAATACGCATTGACGTGGTACGGCCTCGCCTTGGCTCTCCTCGTAATGGTCGTCTCGCGCGTTCGCTCGTGGCTCTGGGATACTGCCCGCAAGCCCGAAATCCCCGGCGGCGGGCGAGGTGCCTGAGGTCGAACCGCAAAACCGGCCCGCCGCGTTCCTTGTGAAAAGCTCCGCTCTTCTATAACTGTGCCCCGTCGGTCCCGGACCGGCGGCAGGCTGCCGCCGGCCCCGGAAATATCGCGGATATTCAATACCTTAATTGGTGGCGGGTAGGCGTCGGGCAGGGATAGAACGTGCAGCACATCTCGACCAGGGGCGAGGCTCAAGCGCTCGGCTTCGCCGAGGTGATGCTCGCGGGTCTCGCCCGCGATGGCGGCCTTTATGTACCCGAGGCCTGGCCGCGGCTCGAGCCGCAGGCGATCCGCGCCTTCGCCGGCCGGCCCTATGCCGAGGTCGCCGTGGACGTGATCCGGCGTTTTACCGGAGATTCGATCGGCGAAGCCGACCTCGCCCGCATGGCGCGCGAGGCTTACGGCAGTTTCCGCCATCCGGCGGTCGCGCCCATCGTGCAGCTCGGCGTCAATACGTTTGCGCTCGAGCTGTTCCACGGTCCGACGCTCGCCTTCAAGGATCTGGCGATGCAATTGTTGGCGCGGCTGATGGATCACGCGCTCGCCGCGCGCGGCGAGCGCCGCACCGTCGTGGTCGCGACCTCGGGCGATACCGGCGGCGCTGCCGTCGAAGCGTTCCGCGACCGCAGCCAGGTCGACGTCGTCGTCCTGTTCCCGAACGGTCGCATCTCCGAGGTGCAGCGGCGCATGATGACGACGGCGACCGCCGCCAACATCCATGCGCTCGCCATCGACGGCACCTTCGACGACTGCCAGGCGATCGTGAAGGGCCTGTTCAATCATCCCGGCTTTCGCGAGCGGGTGCGGCTCTCTGCCGTCAATTCGATCAATTGGGCGCGGATCGTCGCACAGACCGTTTATTACTTCACCGCCGCGGTGGCGCTCGGCGCGCCCGACCGCAAGGTCGCCTTCACCGTTCCGACCGGCAATTTCGGCGACGTCTATGCCGGCTATGTGGCCTCGCGCCTGGGCCTGCCGATCGACCGGCTGGTCATCGCCACCAACGTCAA
>JASHRY010000120.1 GCA_030037105.1 Xanthobacteraceae bacterium | reverse complement strand
AGCTCGCCATGCAATGCGACCTCATCATCGCCGCCGACAACGCCAAGTTCGGGCAGCCGGAGATCAAGCTCGGCATAATCCCCGGCATCGGCGGCACGCAGCGGTTCACGCGCGCGGTCGGCAAAGCGAAGGCGATGGACATCATCCTGACCGGCCGCATGATGGACGCCGCGGAAGCGGAACGCGCCGGCCTCGTCGCCCGCATCGTGCCGGCGGCGAGCGTCGTCGAGGAAGCCGTCAAGGTCGCCGAAACGATCGCTTCCATGTCGCTGCCGTCGGTGCTGGCGGCCAAGGAGGCGGTCAATCGCGCGTTCGAGACCTCGCTCGCCGAGGGCGTGCGCTTCGAGCGGCGGATATTCCATTCGCTGTTCGCAACCGCCGACCAGAAGGAAGGAATGTCGGCCTTCATCGCCAAGCGGCCGGCCAAGTTCGAGAACAAATAGGCCGGACGGGAGGCGGCGCGATCGAGGAGATGCTCGAGCCCGGATCGGGCGCGGCGAAAACCGGGGCAGGTCTCTCACCGGACCATCTGCTCAAGCCGGGCTGCCGATCACTCCTCTCCCCTTCAACGCGCTGCCGATCTCGTCGAGCACCACGGGGTCGTCGATGGTGGCGGGCATGGTCCACTTGTCGCCGTCGGCGATCTTCTTGATCGTGCCGCGCAGGATTTTGCCCGAGCGCGTCTTCGGCAGCCGCGCCACGGCGATGGCGAGCTTGAAGGCGGCGACCGGGCCGATCTTGTCGCGAATGAGCGCGACGCATTCTTTCTCGATCTCCGCCGGCGGCCGGTTGACGCCGAATTTCAGCACGATGAAGCCGCACGGCACCTCGCCCTTGAGCGCGTCCTTGACGCCGAACACGGCGCATTCGGCCACGTCGGGGTGAGCCGCGAGCACCTCCTCCATGCCGCCAGTGGAGAGCCGGTGGCCGGCGACATTGATGATGTCGTCGGTGCGGCCCATGACGAAGATGTAACCGTCCTCATCCTTGTAGCCGGCGTCGGCGGTCTTGTAGTAACCGGGAAATTCGTCGAGGAAGCTCTCGCGCATGCGCTGGTCCGCCTGCCACAAAGTCGGCAGGCAGGACGGCGGCAGCGGCAGCTTGACCACGATCGAGCCCATCTTGCCGGCGGCGACCTCGCGGGACGCTTCATCGACGATGCGCACGTCGTAACCGGGCATCGCCACCGTAGGCGAGCCGTGCTTGACCGGCAGCAGGCCGAGGCCGACCGGATTGCCGGCGATCGCCCAGCCGGTCTCGGTCTGCCACCAATGATCGATCACCGGCACCTTGAGCAGCTTCTCCGCCCACGCGACCGTATCGGGATCGGCGCGCTCGCCGGCGAGGAACAAGGTGCGGAATTTCGACAGATCGTATTGCGCGAGGAATTTGCCCTGCGGGTCCTCCTTCTTGATGGCGCGAAAGGCGGTCGGCGCGGTGAACAGGGCGGCGCAGCCGTGCTCCGAGATCACGCGCCAGAACGCGCCGGCGTCGGGCGTGCCGACCGGCTTGCCTTCGTAGAGGATCGACGTGCAGCCGTGAAAGAGCGGCGCGTAGACGATATAGCTGTGGCCGACCACCCAGCCCACGTCGGAGGCCGCCCAGTACACGTCCCCCGGCTCGACGCCGTAGAGATATTTCATCGACCATTTGAGCGCGACCATGTGGCCGCCATTGTCGCGCACCACGCCCTTGGGGCGGCCGGTCGTGCCCGACGTGTAGAGAATGTAGAGCGGATCGGTGGCCGCGACCGGGACGCATTCGTAGACCGAGCGGGCGTGGACTAGCGCATGGTCGCGCATCGCCGCCCAGTCGTGATCGCGGCCGGCGACGAGCGGCGCCGGCGCCTGCGGCCGCTGCAGGATCAGGCAGGATTCGGGCTTGTGCTGCGCCAGTGCGATCGCTTCGTCGAGCAGCGGCTTGTAGGCGACGACGCGGCCGGGCTCGAGGCCGCAGCTTGCGGAGAGGATCACTTTCGGCTTGGCGTCGTCGATGCGGGTGGCGAGTTCGCGCGCGGCGAAACCGCCGAACACGACCGAATGAATGGCGCCGATGCGCGCACAGGCGAGCATAGCGATCACCGCCTCCGGCACCATCGGCATATAGAGGATCACCCGGTCGCCTTTTTGCACGCCGAGATCGCGCAGCATGGCGGCGAGCACCTGCGTCTCGGTCATCAGACGGTGGTAGGTGATGGTGCGCTTCACCCCGGCAAGCGGCGAATCGTAGATGATGGCCGCCTGCTCGCCGCGCCCGGCGTTGACGTGGCGGTCCACGGCATTGAAGCAGGTGTTGCAGACGCCGCCGGGAAACCAGCGGCCGTAGATGCCGGCCTTGGCGTCGAAGACCGCCTTCGGCTGCTCGAACCAATCGATCTCCCGCGCCGCCTCGGCCCAGAATCCCTGCGGATCGCGCTGCCAGCGCGCATAGACCTCGTGGTAACGGCTCGACCGGGCGTCCATGGCGCAGCCTCCCTGCAGGCCCTCTCCCGACATGCGGAAGAGGAAGCACACTTTGAGCGCCTATTTTTCCGCTCCGCCGCAGCCTTTGCAAGTTGCACTGCGGTCGCATTGATTGCCGCCGCCGTCATTCGCTACGCTGCGGGCCGCGATTTCACCGCCCAATGAGCCGTCATGATCGACAGCCTCAAGCCCGTCTCGGTCGGCCCTCTGCCCTGCAAGATCTGCGGCGGCCCGGCGGCGCTCTACGGCGTGGTGGACTTCAACAAGAATTGCGAAGAACTGCGCGGCTTTCGGTTACCTTTGTCGGGCGTTCCGATCTATTACCGCCGCTGCGCGAACTGCAAATTTCTGTTTACGAACGCCTTCGACGACTGGCGCACCGAACAATTCAAGGAGCACATCTATAACGCTGGCTACGCCGCGGTCGATCCCGATTATCAAGGCAAGCGGCCGCGCGCCAACGCCCAGGTCGTGACGCAGCTATGGGGTACAATAAAGGCGCGAACGCGCGTGCTCGACTATGGCGGCGGCAACGACGTGTTCTGCGCCACCCTGCGCGCGAACGGCTTCCCGATCGCGGTGACGTACGACCCGATGGTCGAGGAATACGCCCGCCGGCCGGAGGAAAAATTCGACCTAGTGACCTGTTTCGAAACACTCGAGCACCTTCCCGATCCGGCCGGCGGCATCGCATCGCTGCTTGAGCACACCGCGGACCGGGGACACGTCTTCTTGACGACGTTTGCGCAGCCGGCGGAGTTCGACCGGCTCGGCCTCAACTGGTGGTACGTCGGACCGCGCAACGGTCATATCTCGATTTTCAGCAAGCAAGCGCTTGCCCGCGCATTCGCCCGGCATGGATACAAATTCGGCTCCTTTTCCGATACCATCCACATTGCCTTTCAAACGCTGCCGCCATTCCTCGCCCCTAAGAGTCAATGATCGATTCGCGGCGCCGGAATTTGAGGACATTGATGAGTACGCCCTACGACACCAATCTCGACCGCAACGCGGCAAATTTCCAGCCGCTCACGCCGCTGTCCTTCCTCGCCCGCGCCGGCGAGGTCTATCCGGACGTGATCGCGATCGTCCACGGAGCGCGCTCGTGGAATTACCGCCAGTTCTACGCGCGCGCCCGGCGCCTCGGCTCGGCGCTCTCCCGGCGCGGCGTCAAGCGTGGCGATACGGTCTCGGTCATGCTCGCCAATACGCCGGCGCTGATCGAGGCGCATTACGGCGCGCCGATGGCCGGCGGCGTGCTCAACGCCATCAACACGCGGCTCGACGCCGCCATCATCGCCTTCACCCTCGACCACGCCGACACCAAGGTGCTCATCGTCGATCGCGAATATTCCAAGGTGACGAAGGAGGCGCTGGCGCGCGCCAAGGCCAAACCGCTGGTCGTCGACTACGACGACCCGGAATTCGCCGGTTCGGGCGAGCGCCTCGGCGGCATCGAGTACGAGGAATTCCTGCGCCAGGGCGATCCGGATTTCGCCTGGCAAATGCCGGCCGACGAATGGGACGCGATCTCGCTTAATTACACCTCGGGCACGACCGGCGACCCCAAAGGCGTGGTCTATCATCACCGCGGCGCCTATCTGCTGGCGCTCGCCAACGCCGTCACCTGCGGCATAGGCAAACATCCGGTCTATCTGTGGACGCTGCCGATGTTCCATTGCAACGGCTGGTGCTTTACCTGGACGCTGTCGGTCGTCGCCGGCACGCATGTCTGCCTGCGCGCGGTGCGCGCGGAGCCGATCTTCGACGCCATCGCCGCACACAAGGTGACCCATCTGTGCGGGGCGCCGATCGTGATGGCGACGCTGCTCAACGCCGCGCCGCAGGAGAGGAAGCCGCTGCCGCACGTGGTCGAGTTCGCGACCGCCGCCGCGCCGCCGCCCGAGGCGGTGCTGGCGGCGATGAAGGCCGCCGGCTTCAACGTCACCCACCTCTACGGCCTGACCGAGACCTACGGACCGGCGAGCATCAACGAGTGGCATCGCGAATGGGACGCGCTGCCCGCCGGTCAGCAGGCGGAGAAGAAGGCGCGCCAGGGCGTGCGCTATCCGGTGCTCGAAGCGCTCGACGTACTCGACCCGGAAACGATGCGGCCGGTGCCGCGCGACGGCGCCACGCTGGGCGAGGTGATGTTCCGCGGCAACGTGGTGATGAAGGGCTATCTGAAGAACAAGCCGTCGACCGATGCGGCGTTCGCCGGCGGCTGGTTCCATTCCGGCGATCTTGGCGTCATCCATCCCGACGGCTATATCCAGCTCAAGGACCGCTCCAAGGACATCATCATCTCGGGCGGCGAGAACATCTCCTCGATCGAGGTCGAGGACGCGCTC
>JASHRY010000119.1 GCA_030037105.1 Xanthobacteraceae bacterium | reverse complement strand
TCGGTGAGGTCGCGCAACATACGCTTGAGCGCCGCCCGATCGGCATTCTTGGCGCCGAACGCGCGCGCGATCTCGCGCGTGCCGACCGTGCCGCTGCGCTCGCGGATGAAGGCGAGAAGCTCCTCGCGCGACGGCAGATGCGTGGATTTCATGAGCCGCTCAATGGCCGTGTCCTCGGCCGGAGCCGGAGCTTGGGATTATTCGGCAGCTTGTGTCGTCTTGCGTGGTGATTTGCCCGGTGTGCGCCGCTTGGCGGGCTTGTTGGCACGCGCAGCCGTGCCGGGCGCAGCGCGCTTGCCCTGGCGCGGCCGCGCCGGCGCGCCCGGTGGATGGCGCTCGGCGCGGGCGTCGATGAGCGCGGCGGCTTCTTCAAGCGTAATGGTCTCGGGCGTCTTCTCGCGCGGCAGCGTGGCGTTGACGCCGTCATGGCTGACATAGGGACCGTAGCGGCCGTTTTTCGCCACGATGGGACCGCCCTTGGTCGGATGCTCGCCGAGCGTGCGGCCCGGATCGGCGCCGAAGCGATGAAAGCGCGAGCCTTTGGCGCGTTTTTCCGCCAGCAGCGTCACCGCCCGGTTGAGGCCGATCGTAAACACGTCGTCCACGGTTTCGAGATTGGCGTAAGTCTTACCGTGCTGCACGTAAGGCCCGAACCGGCCGATGCCGGCGCGGACCGGCTCGCCATCCTCGGGATGGCGGCCCACGTCGCGCGGCAACGACAAGAGCGAGAGCGCCCGGTCGAGATCGATGGTTTCCGGCGTCATTGTCTTCGGCAGGCTGGCGCGTTTCGGCTTTTCGCCGTCCACGGCTTCGCCGAGCTGCACGTAGGGACCGAAGCGGCCGCTGCGCAACGTTACGTCGAGGCCGGTCTTCGGATCTTCGCCGAGCTTCCTGGTGTCGATCCCGGCTGCACCCTCGCCCGGCACCGACAGCGGGCGGGTGTGGCGGCACTGTGGATAATTCGAGCAGCCGATGAAGGCTCCGAACTTGGACAGCTTGAGCGTGAGCCGGCCGCTGCCGCAGGTCGGACATTGACGTGGGTTGCCGCCGTCCTCGCGCGGCGGGAACAGGTGCGGCGCCAAGAGCGCGTCGAGCGCGTCGATCACCTCGGAGATTTTCAAATCCTTGATCTCGGCCACCGCGCCGATGAAATCGCGCCAGAAATCGCGCAGCACGTCGCGCCAGGCGATCTCATGGTTGGAGATGAGATCGAGCTGTTCCTCAAGGCCGGCCGTGAAGTCGTACTCGACGTATTTGGCAAAAAAGCTCTCGAGGAAGGCGACGACGATGCGTCCGCGGTCCTCGGGATAAAGCCGTCGCTTGTCGAGCCGCACATATTTGCGGTCCTTGAGCACCTGCAGGATCGAGGCATAAGTCGAGGGACGGCCGATGCCGAGCTCTTCCAGGCGCTTGACCAGCGACGCTTCGGAATAGCGCGGCGGCGGCTCGGTAAAGTGCTGAGCGGCCGTGATCGAGCGCTTGGCGAGTCGTTCGCCGGCGCTCATTTCCGGAAGCCGGCGCGCCTCCTCGTCGTCCGGGTCTTCGTCGCGCCCTTCCTGGTAGAGCGCGAGGAAGCCGTCGAACTTCACCACCGTCCCGGTTGCGCGCAGGTCGAGGAGTCGTCTCCCTGCCTCTTCCCCGCTTGGTGAGGAAGCCGAGGATGAGGTGGCGGTAATGTCGACGGTCGTGCGCTCGAGCTCGGCCGACTCCATCTGGCTCGCGACCGTGCGCCGCCAGATCAGCTCGTAGAGCTTGGCCTGGTCGGGATCGAGAAAGCCTTTGGCTTCGTTCGGCCGGCAGGCGAGGTCGGTCGGGCGAATGGCTTCGTGCGCTTCCTGCGCGTTCTTGGCCTTGGCTTCATAACGCCGCGGCGAGGAGGGGACATAGCGTGCGCCATAATCCGCTTCGATGACGCGGCGGACGGCGCTGATCGCTTCGTGGGCCATCTGCACGCCATCGGTGCGCATATAGGTGATGAGCCCCACGGCTTCGCCGCCGATGTCGACGCCTTCGTACAGCCGCTGTGCCACGCGCATCGTATGGGCGGGAGCAAAGCCGAGCTTGCGACTTGCTTCCTGTTGCAGCGTCGAGGTGGTGAAGGGCGGCTGCGGGTGGCGCTTGACCGGCTTCGCCTCGACGGCGGCAACCGTGAAAGCGGCGGTTTCCAGCGCCTTCCTGAAGGCGTCCGCCGCGGCGGCCGAGCCGATGTCGAGCCGCTGCAGCTTTTGCCCATCGGCGCCGACCAGGCGCGCCTCGAAAACCTCGCCGCGCGGGGTCGCCAGCGCGGCCACGACCGACCAATATTCCCGGCGGACGAATTTTTCGATTTCCAGCTCGCGGTCGCAGACGAGCCGTAGCGCGACCGACTGCACGCGTCCGGCCGAGCGCGCGCCCGGCAACTTGCGCCATAGGACCGGGGACAACGTGAAACCGACCAGGTAATCGAGCGCCCGCCGCGCCAGATAGGCGTCGACCAGGGCCTGGTCGATCCGACGCGGCTTCGCTATCGCCTCAGTCACCGCCTGCTTGGTGACGGCATTAAACACCACCCGCTCGACCGGCTGGCCGTTCAACGCTTTCTTTTGCTTAAGCACTTCGAGCACATGCCAGGAGATTGCCTCGCCCTCGCGATCTGGGTCGGTCGCCAGGATCAGCTTGGCCGCGCCTTTGACGGCGCGGGCGATCTCGTTGAGACGCTTCTGGGCCTTGGGTTCGACCTCCCAAACCATGCTGAAATTGGCGTTGGGATCGACCGAACCATCCTTTGCCGGCAGGTCGCGCACATGGCCGAAAGAGGCCACAACCTCATATCCCCGGCCGAGATACTTATTGATCGTCTTCGCCTTGGCGGGCGATTCCACCAGAACCAAATTCATGCTAACCAGCTGAGTTATCGGCCTTTTCTCTTTTCGGGAGGGGCTATGATCTACCTTCCGGCCGCCGGGAACATGGGTAATGCGACCCCGCCTGTCAAATCATTCCCCTGCCCAAGCGGAGGCAGTCTGGTGATCCGCAAACGCAGCTGAGAACGATAAAGCGCCGCCAGGGCGGCATAATTCTTCTTTCTGATATCATTCTCCACTTTACTCTCTTTGGGAGAATTCTATGGTTGACACCACAAGCGCAATAGATAGTATCCAGCTGTTGCAGCCGGATGCGGAGATTGGTTCGCTGCAATTTCTAGAGGTGGACTCCCAGCCTTCGCTTTGGCGCGCTACTGTGCCCTGCGGCGAGGGGGTCGAGTTCAAAATGATCAAGTCGCTTTCAGTTCAAAATTTTCGCTGCTTCGAGCGTTTCACGCTGAATGACCTACGGCGAATAAATGTAGTCGTGGGCCGTAACGCGGCGGGTAAGACAGCGCTGCTGGAATCGATTCGGCTGGCATGTGCTGGGACACCGGCTGCGGCATGGAATTTAAGCAATCAGCGCGGCCACCCAGCCTTCATTTTGCCCAACCCAACGCCGGAAGTTTTTGAAGCGCCTTGGCGTCCGCTTTTTTTGAATCTGAATTTCGATAACGAGATCAGAACGAGTTTTACAGCCGAGAATGGCACCATGGCTTCATTGCGTATTTTCGCTGATACAAAAAATGCCATAGTGCCGCCTATACCGCCCGCACAGCCGGGCGTGATCGTGGCTACTTTGCCTACGCCGATTACACCGATAGCGTTCGAGCGTACCTTGTTGGACGGCAAGAAAAATACATTACTAGCCACACTGCACAAACCGCAACAGCAACAAAATTTCTTTCAGATGTTCTTGCAGCCCGGCCCAGACTTAAAACGGGGTGTTGAGTTATTTCAATCGAGTTATCAGGTCAATTCACAACAGGTAGCGCAGTGGTTTTCGGCCCTAAGTGTAGCCAACAAGGAAGCGCCTATTAAAGAGGCCATTCATCAAGAATTTAATTTCATCTCAGATTTGACCATCCAAACTCCAGCCGCAAATGTAGT
>JASHRY010000016.1 GCA_030037105.1 Xanthobacteraceae bacterium | reverse complement strand
GGCAGGATCTGCTCTCCGGCCTCAGCCAATATCTCCCGGAAATCGTCAACCACTTGACGCCCGACGGGCGGCTACCGACGGCACAGGAATTGTCACAATCCATTTAGAGTATGATCCGGAAAAGTGGTAGCCGTTTTCCGAAAAGATCATGCTCCACTCAAAAGTTGCAGCGCAATCCGATTCAATGTGATCGGATTGTGCTCCAGCCCGAAGAGCACGGAGCGCGCGTATTGCCGCCCGGGTTTCAGACCGGCGAACCGGAAGGTGCAGGGAAAGGATTTGACCATGAAGTCTCTCTTTTGCGCGTTACTCTTGTCACTCGCCGTCGGCGCGGGCACCGCGTTCGCACAGAACCCGCCGCCATCAACGGGCCAGAGCGCTTCGCCCTCCGCCGCGGATAGGAAGGCCATCTCCAAATCCTGCTCCGATCAGGCGAATGCCAAGGGACTGCACGGTAAGGCGCGCAAGAAATTCCGGCTCGCGTGCAAACACGCCGGCGGCAAGGTCGAGTAGCCGGCGCGTAGAACATAACGGCGAAGCGTACCCACTAAATATCGTGCTTGCGTGAGGAGCGCCTGGCGCGCTGGGAATTCGCTTGCCAAGTTCCCGCGGCCCGGCTTTTGCTGGCGATGTCATCCCCGGCGGGCCCCGGCGATAGTGGCAACGGCGACGCGAACCCAAGTAGCGATCATCGGCGGCGGGCCGGCCGGCTTGCTGCTGTCGCACATGCTTCAGCGCAATGGCATCGACAGCATCGTGCTGGAACGGCAGAGCCGCGGCCACGTGCTGGAGCGGATTCGCGCCGGCGTACTGGAAGCCGGCACCGTCGCGCTGTTGCGCGAGGTCGGATTGGGCGCGCGCATGGATCGCGAAGGACACCCTCACGACGGTTCCGCGATCGCCTGGGAAGGACGGCCGCGGTTCTTCATCGACACCAAGAAGTTCACCGGCAGGGCCATGATGGCCTACGGCCAGACCGCGATCACCGAGGACCTTTATGCTGCCCGCGATGCGGCGGGCGGCGAGATCATCGATCAAGCCGGCAACGTGCAACCGCACGAGCTTACCTCCAGCCGGCCCTATGTGATCTACGAGAAGGACGGATCGAGCCGCCGCATCGACTGCGATTATGTCGCCGGCTGCGACGGCTATCACGGCGTGAGCCGGTCGGTGATCCCGGCCGCAGTGCTGCGGGCCTACGAAAAGAGTTATCCGTTCGGCTGGCTCGGCATCATGTCGGAGACGCCGCCGTACAAGGACATTTGCTATTGCTATCACAGCCGCGGCTTCGCGCTCGCTTCGATGCGCAATCCGATGCTCAGCCGCTACTACATCCAATGCGACCTCGATACCAAGCTTGCGGACTGGCCGGACGACCGTTTTTGGCGGGAATTCAAGGCGCGCTGCCCGCGCGACATGGCCGACAGTATCGTCAGCGGACCCTCGATCGAAAAATCCATCGCGCCGCTGCGCAGCTTCGTCGCCGAGCCGATGCGTTACGGAAAACTGTTCCTGGCCGGCGACGCCGCTCACATCGTCCCGCCGACTGGCGCCAAAGGCCTCAACCTCGCGGTCTCGGACGTGTTCTATCTGTCCCGCGCGCTGACCGAGTTCTACCGTACCGGCCGAACGCGTTACCTCGACGGCTATTCCGACACGGCGCTACGCCGCGTGTGGAGCGCCGCGCGCCTGTCCTGGTGGCTGACGATGCTGCTGCACCGCTTTCCCGCCGAGACGCCGTTCGAGGAACGCGCGCGCCTCAACCAGTTCGACTATCTGCAGGCCTCCGAACACGCCCAGGCGTCTTTGGCGGAGCAATATGCCGGGCTGCCGTTCGAGGCGTGAGCGGAGAGCACCCACGAAACGCCCGGCCTTGATAGGTTTTTATCGCGCCGACGGCGGCAGCCTGACGGCTTGTCCGCATAACCAAAGGAGACGACGCCATGAGCAAGCAACCGCGGTTTCCGCTGCTCACCATGGAACAGCTCGACGCCGGGAAGAAACCGCTCGGCGAGCAGATCATGAAAGTGTCGAGCGTCGGCCTCGGCGGTCCGTACAATGCGCTGCTGCGTAGCCCGGTGCTCGGGCAAAGGATGTTCGATCTCCTGCATTACCTGCGCTGGGAAACGTCAATGCCGCTGAAGCTCAATGAGTTTGCGATCCTGATCATCGCGCGACAATGGCGTTCGCAGGTGGAATGGTTCGCGCATGCGCCGCTCGCCGTGAAGGCGGGACTGTCGCCGGACATCGTCGCCGAGCTCAAGGCCCGCAGGCGGCCGTCGACCATGTCGCCGGAGGAAGCCGCAGTGTATGACTTCGTCACCGAGCTGACGATCGGGCACGAGGTTGCGGACGCGACCTTCGGCCGCGCCAAGGAGCTTCTTGGCGAGCAGCAGGTGGTCGATTTGACGACATTAGCCGGAACCTACACGTCGCTCGCCATGATCCTGGCGATGAGTGAGCAGAGCGTCCCGCCCGGCAGGGAATTGCCATTCAAGCCCGGTGAGCCGTAACTACCGCAGACCCGTTGGGGAATTTCGGCTATAATTCCGCGAGCAACGCGGCAAAGGCGCGACGAAACATGAACCAGGCCGTCCGCCCACGACTCCTCGCTTCGGCCTGTCCGCACGATTGTCCCTCGACCTGCGCGCTCGAGGTCGAGGTCCTCGACAAGCGCATGATCGGCCGCGTCCGCGGTGCGCCGGACAATGCCTACACGGCCGGGGTGATTTGCGCCAAGGTTGCGCGTTATGCCGAGCGCGCCCATCATCCCGATCGCTTGATGCGACCGCTGCGCCGCATTGGTGCCAAAGGAAGCGGCCGGTTCACTCCGATTGGCTGGGATGACGCGCTCGACATCGTTGCCGAGCGATTCCGGCGCGCCGAACAGGAACACGGACCCGAGGCGGTCTGGCCGTACTACTACGCCGGCACAATGGGCCTCGTCATGCGCGACGGCATCAACCGCCTGCGCCACGCCAAAAAATATTCCGGCTTCTTCTCCACCATCTGCGTCAATCCGGCCTGGACCGGTTTCATCGCCGGCACCGGGCTCCTTGCCGGTCCAGATCCGCGCGAGATGGCAGGGTCCGATCTGGTCGTGATCTGGGGCACCAACGCGGCGAACACCCAGGTCAACGTGATGATCCACGCGACCCGCGCTCGCAAGGAGCGCGGCGCCAAGATCGTGGTTGTCGACGTTTACATGAACGCCACCATGCAGCAGGCCGATCTTGCTGTGCTGATCCGGCCCGGCACCGACGGCGCGCTCGCCTGCGCGGTGATGCATTGCCTGTTCCGCGACGGCAAGGCCGACTGGGACTATCTCGATCGCTACACCGACGCGCCGCGCGAGCTCGCCGCGCACCTGCGCCAGCGCGGCCCGGAATGGGCGGCGCGGATCACCGGCTGTCCTGCGGAGACGATCGAAGCCTTCGCCCGGATCGTCGGCGAAAAGAAGCGCGCCTATTTCCGTCTCGGCTACGGATTCTCCCGCTCGCGCAACGGCGCCTTCAACATGCATGCGGCAAGCTGCATCGCGGCGGTCACCGGCGCCTGGCGCTACGAAGGCGGCGGCGCCTTCCACAACAACGGCGCGATCTTCCACTGGGACAAGAGTCTGATCGAGGGCGGCGACCTGCGCGATCCCGCCATTCGCATGCTCGACCAGTCGCGCATCGGCGCCATCCTGACCGGTGACAAGGCCGCGTTGCATGGCGGGCCGCCGGTCAGCGCGCTGCTCATCCAGAACACCAATCCGGTTGCGGTCGCGCCCGATCAGGAGGTGGTCAAGCGCGGCTTTGCCCGCGACGATTTGTTCGTTTGCGTGCACGAGCAATTCATGACCGACACTGCCAAGGCCGCGGATGTGGTCTTGCCTGCCACCATGTTCGTCGAGCACGACGACATCTATCAGGCCGGCGGCAGCCAATACATCCTGCTCGGGCCGAAACTGATCGAGCCGCCCGGCGAATGCCGATCGAACCACGAGGTGATCTGTGCGCTCGCACACCGCCTCGGCGCCGCGCATCCCGGCTTCGCGATGACAGCGCGCGAGCTGATCGACGCCACGCTGCAAAAATCCGGCTGGGGCAGCCTCGCGGAACTTGAGGCAAAACGCTGGATCGATTGCCAGCCGGATTTTGCGACCGCGCATTATCTCAATGGCTTCGCCTACCCGGACGGCAAGTTCCGCTTCAAGCCGGACTGGCCGAACGTGCCGTTCAGTCGCACCCATGGCACTATCGCCTGTCCGTCGATTCCGCATTTGCCCGATCATTGGGACGTGATCGAAGAGGCGGACCCCGAGCATCCGTTCCGCCTGGCGACGTCGCCGGCGCGCGGCTTCCTCAATTCGACTTTCACCGAAACGCCGACCTCGCGCGGGAGGGAGCGGCGGCCCGAGGTGATGATCCATCCCGAGGACGCGGCGCGGCTTGCCGTCGCCGACGGCGAAGAAGTCACGCTCGGCAATCACCGCGGCGTGGTGCGCCTGCACGCGCGGTTGTTCGACGGCGTTCGCCGCGGCGTGCTGATCGCGGAATCGCTGTGGCCCAACAGTGCCTACGCCGACGGCCGCGGCATCAACACGCTGACTGGCGCCGACGCCATCGCCCCGTTCGGCGGCGCCGCCTTCCACGACAACAAGGTGTGGCTGCGCAAGCTGGCGACGTGAGCCTTGCCGAAAACGCCGCCGATCACGCCGCCGGCGACGGCGCCAATGGACCGGCGACGACAAGCCCCGTTCCTGCTCCGGCCGCCGCGTCCACCCAATCGGCGCGCCCGCTCGGTGCCGCTGGCACGGTCGCAAACACCGCCATGACCAGAACAAGGATCAGCTTCCCCGTCCATGTCGTTGCGATCTCGGTCGCGTGCACTCTACCGCCGAATCTACATGGCCGCGATCACGCGGCGGTCGATTTCATCGATAGCGGACTTGCCCGTCAATGCCATGCTGACATCGAGCTCGCTGCGGATGATCTCGATCGCGCGGGCGACGCCCGCCTGTCCGCCGGCGCCGAGACCGTAGATGTAGGCGCGGCCGCAGAGGCAGGCGCGCGCCCCGAGCGCAAGGGCGCGCATCACGTCCTGGCCGGAGCGGATGCCGCCGTCGAACAGGACCTCGATCGAGGTTCCGACCGCCTCGACGATCGGCGCCAGCACGGCGATCGAGGACGGTGCGCCGTCGAGCTGGCGCCCGCCGTGGTTCGACACGACCAGCGCCGCCGCGCCGGTCTTGGCCGCGATGCGCGCGTCTTCGACATCGAGGATGCCCTTGAGGATCAGTTTTCCCGGCCAAAGGCCGGCGATCCACTCGACGTCTTTCCAGCTCAGCGTCGGGTCGAACTGGCCGGCGATCCACTGCGACAACGAATTCATATTCTCCATGCCGCCGATATGGCCGGCGATGTTGCCGAAGGTCTTGCGCTTGCCGCGCGCGATGCTGAGCGCCCAGGCCGGCTTGCTGGCGATGTCGATGATGTTTTTGATGCGCAACTCGGGCGGAACAGTCATGCCGTTCTTGATGTCGCGGTGACGCTGGCCGAGGATTTGCAGATCGACGGTGAGGACGAGCGCGCTGCACTTGGCCGCGGCCG
Organism: Xanthobacteraceae bacterium; assembly: GCA_030037105.1. The sequence continues at coordinate 1,023 of JASHRY010000016.1, read as the reverse complement.
CGCGCTCGATCAGCGTCCGCACAAAACCGCGGTCCTTCATGACGTAGAGTTGGAACCAGAACGGCTTATCGACGGCCGCCGCGACGTCTTCGATTGAGCAGATCGACATGGTCGACAGGCAGAACGGGATTCCCGCTTGCTGCGCGGCGCGGCAGGCGAGAATCTCGCCGTCGCCGCGCTGCATGCCGCAGAGACCGACGGGAGCCAAAGCGAGTGGCAGCGCCGCCGGCTTGCCGAGTATCGTGGTGCGGGTGCTGCGACTGGAGACATCGACGAGAACGCGCTGGCGCAGCTTGATGCGCTCGAGGTCGGCGCGGTTGGCGGCGAGCGTCTGCTCGGCGTAGGAACCGCCTTCGGCATATTCGAAGAAGGCGCGCGGCACCTTGCGGCGGGCCGTCTGCCGCAGGTCCTCGATGCAGGTCATGGTCCTCATGCTCGCGATTCCCCTCGCTCGTACTTCCTGGATAGCATAAGTCCGGTCCGCCTCCGCCGGCCGCGAGGGAACGCCGGTCCCCCGGCACGCGTTGATGTCGATATGGCCGTAAGCGCGGCAGCCCTGCATCGGGACGAAGGCTATGATGGACGCATGGAACAGGGATCGGTCACTGCGCCCGGGCCATGGGGACTTTGCGCACGGCAGTGAGATTCGCAATTCGAAGCGGCGGGAGCGCCAGGCAAAGTGCAAGCAGGCGCTCGATGAAAGGCTTGAGCGCGGGCTTGAGGACACATTTCCAGGTTCCGATCCGGTCGCGGTCACCCAGCCGCCCTCCAGCGCTCACGACAGGCATAAATGCTAGCCGGCCACGCCTGGCCGGGTGCCGGATCCTGGGCATCGGCCTACAATTTTGATTGGACTCGACTTTTTCGCGACCTTCGCTGAAGGAAGCGTTATTCACGATGGTAAGATTGCCGCACATTTTTTGACGTAGGCGGCACGCAGAACAGGTTAATATCCCGGCGTGGAGAAGCAGGCGGGCCGGGGGAACATGGTCAAAAAGTATTTCGGTACCGACGGCATTCGAG
>JASHRY010000118.1 GCA_030037105.1 Xanthobacteraceae bacterium | reverse complement strand
AAGCGCGCTCACGAGCTCGCTGCGCACGCCCGCATCGGGATGGGTCTCCCGACGCGACAGGATATCGAAGGCGAAGGTGAGCAGGCCGTCACCGGCGAGGATGGCCGTTGCCTCGTCGAATTTCTTGTGCGCGGTGGGCTGCCCGCGGCGCAGCGCGTCATCGTCCATGGCGGGCAGATCGTCATGCACCAATGAGTAGCAATGCACGCATTCCAGCGCCGCGCCCGCCATCAACGCCTGTTGCCGCGGCACGTCGAACAAAGCCGCACATTCCACAACCAGGAAAGGCCGGAAGCGCTTGCCGCCGCCGAGGCTCGCGTAACGCATAGCCTCGATGAGGCGCGCCGGCCGGCCGATCTCGCCTTCCGTCGGCGCCGCGGAGAGCAGTCGATCGAGCAAATCCTCGATCTCCCTGGCCGTGGCATCGAGGCGCGAGAGGAACCGGCTGTCCTTAGCATTCATCGTTTCCTCGCCCGTAGTTTCATCCCCAACGGGTCCCGTCCGGCCTTATATTGGCGGGATAACGAAGGAAGCCGCCGCCGGCGCGGGCGATCCCCGCTTCGGCGATGGAGAATGGCAGTTCCCCGGCCCCAGCCCTCCATTTGGCTGCCAAGGACATCTGTGACCAACGGCCTTATAGCGTCAATGGTGCTTGCGATCTGGCTCTATTTGCTGGCGGGCCGCGGAGCCTTCTGGCTCGCCGAGGAACGTGATGACGAGTTCCCCTTGGGAGAGGGCCCTTGGCCGGCGGTTGCGGCCATTGTTCCGGCGCGCGACGAGGCCGAAAGCGTCGGCGGCACCGTCGCTTCGCTGCTGCGGCAGGACTATGCGGGTGAATTCAAGGTGATCCTGGTCGACGACCAGAGCCGCGATGGCACCGCACAAGTCGCGCGCGAGGCCGCGGCCGCGCTCGGCGCCGGCGATCGCCTCACCGTTCTTCCCGGCCGTGAGCTGCCGGCGGGGTGGACCGGCAAGTTGTGGGCGCAGCACCAAGGCGTCACGCTGGCCGAGAATATGCCGCATCTGCCGACCTATCTCCTCTTCACCGACGCCGATATCGTCTACGCGTCGGATGCGCTCGCGAGGCTCGTCGCCTGGTCGCAGACGGGCGGCTACGCGTTCACCTCGCTGATGGCGAAGCTGCGCTGCAAGAGCTTGGCAGAGCGGATGTTCGTCCCGGCCTTCATTTTCTTCTTTCAGATGCTCTACCCGTTCTCCTGGGCGAACGATCCGCGCCGCGCCACCGCGGCGGCGGCGGGCGGATGCATGCTGGTGCGCCGCGATGCGTTGCGCGCGGCGGGAGGCCTGGCCCCAATCCGCGGCGCCTTGATCGACGATTGTGCGTTGGCAAAAAGGCTTAAAGGCCACGGCCCGATCTGGATCGGACTGACCGAGCGTGTTTGCAGTGTCCGCGCCTACCCCGCCATCGCCGATATCCGCCGCATGGTCGCGCGCACCGCCTATGCGCAACTCCACTATTCGCCGTTGCTGCTGGCGATGACCGTTTTTGCTCTGGCGGTCACCTATCTCGCGCCGGTGGCGTTGGCCGTCTTCGCCGCCGGTTTGGCGCGCATTCTCGGCATTGTCGCCTGGCTCGCAATGGTGCTCGCCTTCCAGCCGACCTTGCGTTTCTATCGCCTGTCGCTGGCGTGGGGGTTGGCGTTGCCGGCGATCGCCGCGGCCTATATGGCGTTCACGGTTGATTCCGCTTATCAGCATGCGCGCGGGCGCGGCGGCATGTGGAAAGGCCGCGCCCAAGGCAACGTCAAAGGCAACGCCTCGGAATTGCGATGAACGATGCAGGCGCATTGCGGTCGGGCAAGGGACATCGGGACGAGAATTTCCCGGTCGCCTCCTTCCTCATTCATCCGCGCCATCGCCGGGTGATCCTGGCGTTCTATAATTTCGTGCGCACCGCCGACGATATCGCCGACCATGCCGCGCTCGCCCCGCAGGAGAAGCTCCGCTTGCTCGATCGGCTTGATGCGGGCCTCGGCGGCGCCAACGACGCGGACGCAGTGGCGGTCCGGCTGCGCGCCGCGCTCGCCGAGCGCGGCCTTTCGGCAAAGCACGCGCACGATCTCCTCGCCGCGTTCAAGCTCGACGTGACCAAGCTGCGCTACCACGACTGGGACGATCTCCTCGGTTATTGTTCGCTTTCGGCGATGCCGGTCGGCCGCTTCGTCTGCGACGTGCACGGGGAAAGCCGCGCGGTGTGGCCGGCCAACGATGCGCTGTGCGCGGCCTTGCAGATCATCAATCATTTGCAGGATTGCAAGAGCGACTATGTCAATCTCGGCCGGGTCTATGTGCCGCTCGACGCGCTGGCCGCGTGCGGGACCGCCGTGGAAGCGCTGGGCGAGCCGTGCGCCTCGCCGGCGCTGCTTGATTGCCTGCACCGGCTCGCCGCACGGACCGAGCGGCTGCTGAGCGAGAGCGATGTCTTCTCCGTCCTCATCAATGACCGCCGACTCGCGCTCGAAGTCGCCGTCATCAATACGCTGGCGCATCGCTTGACCCGCATCCTCACGGCGCGCGATCCGCTGAGCGAGCGCGTGCATCTGCGACTGCCCGCCGTCGCCGGCCTGACCGTGCTCGGCATCCTGAACGGCGCGTCGCGGCGGCTCGGCCGACGGTGGTCGGCCGCCTCGCAGGCGCGGGGTGCGTGAGTGAACAAACCCTCACAGGCGGCGCAGCGCGCCTCCGGCAGCTCGTTCTACAGGGGAATGCGGATTCTGCCGCGCGCGGAGCGCGAGGCGATGTTCGAAATCTATTCCTTCTGCCGCGCCGTCGACGACATCGCCGACGATCCGGGGCCGCGCGATTTGCGTCGCCAGCGATTGGCACAATGGCGTTCCGACATCACCGCAATCTATGCCGGCGCCGCGCCGTCCCGTCTCCTCGGGCTGACGGAGGCGGTGCGGAAATTCAATCTCGTGCGCGAAGATTTCATGGCGATTATCGACGGCATGGAGATGGACGTCGTTGCCGATATCCGCGCCCCGGATCGCGCGATGCTCGACCTTTATTGCGACCGCGTGGCTTGCGCGGTCGGCCGCCTGTCGGTGCGCGTGTTCGGGATGCAGCCCGAGGCGGGCATCGCGCTCGCGCATC
>JASHRY010000117.1 GCA_030037105.1 Xanthobacteraceae bacterium | reverse complement strand
AATTACCTGCAGACGCTCGCGCTCTCGCTCGCCGCGCGGCGCGGCGTGGAGGATTTCGGCTTCCTTCAGCGGCTGATGCAGACGCTGGAGACGCGCGGTCTGCTCGACCGCGCCGTGGAATATCTGCCCGACGACATGGCGCTCGGCGAACGCCGCCGCCGCTCGCAGCCGTTCACCCGCCCCGAACTGTCGGTCCTGCTCGCCTACGCCAAGCTCGCGCTGTACCACGACTTGCTCGAATCGGCCGTGCCGGACGAGCCTTATCTCGCCCGCGAGGTCGGCCGCTATTTCCCGATGGCGATCGCGGTGCGTTTCCCCGATGCGCTCCAACACCACCGGCTGCGGCGCGAAATCATCGCCACCCAGCTCGCTAACTCGATGATCAATCGCGGCGGGCCTTCGCTCATCGTGCGCATCGCCGACCAGACCGGCGCGGCGCCGGCCGCCATCGCCTCGGCCTTTGCGGCGGTGCGCGACAGCTATGGCATGACCGCGCTCAACACGGCGATCGACGGCCTCGACAACCGCGTCTCCGGCAAGGTGCAGCTTAATCTCTACGCGGCGGTGCAGGACCTGCTGCTCGACCGCATTATCTGGTTCTTGCGCAACGTCGAATTGACCAAGGACCTTGCCGGTGTGGTGACGCACTATCGCGACGGCATCGCCGCATTCGCGGCCGCGCTCGACGGCGCACTGCCGCCGGACGCCTTGAGCGCCCGCGCGGCGCGGCGACGGGAACTTGTCGAGGCGGGCGTGGCGGACGAGCTGGCCGGCCGCATCGCCGATCTCGGACCGCTCGCCGCCGCGCCCGATATCGTGCTCGTCGCCGACCGCACCGGCAAGGCGGTCGGCGAGGTCGCCGCCACCTATTTCGCCGCCGGCGCGTTCTTCCGCCTCGACCGCATCGCCGCCGCGGCGGGCAACATCCCGATCGCCGATTATTTCGATCGGCTGGCGCTCGATCGCGCGCGCGATTCGATCGGCGATGCCGAACGGCGGCTTGCCGCCGCCATGGTCGGCAACGGCGTGGCTGGCGCCGACGCGGTCGAAGCATGGGTCGCGCCGCGCAAAGGCGAGGTGGAGCGCATCCGGCTGGCGATCCACGAAATCGCCAATTCAGGCCTCACTCTGTCGAAGCTTACCGTCGCCGCGAGTCTGCTCGGCGACCTGATGAGGGTTGAATCGCCCGGCGGCTGTCGGAGGTGCCATCCCGGCGTGGCCATAAACGCCCCGGTCTCGCCACAAAAAAGAACCCCAAGCAGACTACGCGCTTGGGGTCCTAGTTGTTGCCTCAACTTAGGCTTATAGGCCGGGCGGCGGGGGTGTCGGGGATGGGGAGCCGCCCGGACGGCCTAATGCGCGGAAAATAAGTACCCGCTCCGCATATGCAATGCGGATCACGCGTTAGTGTTATCAGTGCGGCAAAACGCCAGTTCCCGCGAACTCACGACACGCGTTCGGAATCCCAAAGCGGCAAGCCGGCACGCGTTGGTTCCCACGCAAACGGCGCCCATCCTGGTGCGGTGCAGCAGCGATAATCCTCCGCCTGCGCGATTTTCATACCTTCGCGAAAAACACGACCTCATATTTGCAGTGCAGTTCCATTACGGTGCAACTTTACTGGACAAAGATATTTTAACAGGAGCCAAAGCGCCGGTGTAATTGATCGATCTTCACACTGCGATCGGACGAGTCGTGCGTGGGCGCTCTTAATTCTCTAATATCCGCCCATGGCCGTCAGGCGAGGACATGGCTATCGTCATCGCTGGGCGCGATAGGCTGCGAGCTTACGGCATGAGCGTAATCCACGCGTTGCAACCAATCTATGCCGTGACCGCGTTCGCGGTCGGCATGCTAGTCGGGATGACCGGGGTTGGCGGCGGCGCATTATTGACTCCCCTCCTCATCTTACTGTTCGGAATTCATCCGGCAGTCGCCGTTGGAACGGACCTGCTGCACGCCGCGGTGACGAAGAGCGCCGGGAGTCTGGTGCATGGGCTCAACGGCACGATCGATTGGCGCGTGGTGCGGCGGCTGGCGGCCGGCAGCATTCCTTTGACTGTGGCGGCGATCGCCGCCTTGAGCGCGCTCAACGTTAAGGGGACGGCGGCACGCGAACTCATCGATGTTGTTCTGACTCTTGCTTTGGTTATCACCGCCGTCATGTTGGTTTTTCGCGACAAAATCGTCTCCCGCTATTCAGCCCGGCTCGGTGGGCTCGCGGAAAAGCAAGTCGCGATACTCACCGTTGCGGTCGGCGCCGTGATCGGCACGATCGTGTCGATATCGTCGGTGGGCGCCGGCGCCATCGGTGTCACGGCGCTCGTTCTCCTCTACCCGAAACTCCCGGCCGCCCGCATTGTCGGGACGGATATCGCCCATGCGGTGCCGCTCACGCTTGTCGCCGGCATCGGGCACTGGCTTCTGGGGTCGATCGACCTTCGCATCTTTGCTTCCTTGATCTTGGGATCGGTGCCGGGAATTCTGCTCGGCAGCTACGCCGCCGCCCGTGTACCGGAGAGAGCGCTGCGTATCGTGCTGGCGGCGATATTGATCGTGGTGGCGACCAAGTTGTCATTCGACCTCTTGCCGCCCGCCGGCGACGTCGTGGCGATAAAGACCGTCGGCACCCATTGAGCAGACTTTTTGAACAGGCGCTTAAAGACTCTCGGTCTAATCCGGGCCGCGACCGCCGTCGGGGAGGCCGTAGCGATGCAGATCGCTGCCATGCACGTCGAGCCACGCCTTGGCGCGCTCGTGGTCCGGGCAGAGTCGCCGCACCAGGCGCCAGAACCTCGCCGAATGGTTCATCTCGGCGAGATGCGCCACTTCGTGCGCGGCGAGGTAGTCGAGGACGAGGCTCGTGGCGAGAATGAGCCGCCAGGAAAACGACAGCACGCCGGCCGTGGAGCATGAGCCCCAACGACTCGCCTGATCGCGCACGGCGACACGCTTGATGGTGACGCCGAGGTCGGCCGCGAACCGCAGGCTCGCAATTTCGAGGTCACGCTTGGCTTCACGCCGCAGGAAATCGCCGATGCGGCGATCGATATGCGGCGCATCGCCGGCGACACACAGGAGTCGCTCGCCGGCGGCGCCCATCTCGGTCCAAACGGTGCCGCGCGCGCCGCGGCGATGCACGATCCGGTGCGGCACGCCGCGCAACGGCACCTCGATTCCGTGCGCGAACGGCACGGCTTCCGGCAGCCGGTCGAGCCG
>JASHRY010000116.1 GCA_030037105.1 Xanthobacteraceae bacterium | reverse complement strand
GCCGTGCACGAGCCCGACCACAAGCGGCTCATCGCCTTCCTCAAGGCCATGGAGTTCAACGCGCTGACGCGGCGCGTGGCCGAGTTTTCGAGCATCGATGCGGCCGAGATCGAGCCGGACGCGCGGCTGGCGGCGGGCGGCTCTTCCTCGGCCGCGCCAGCGGGGGAGGAAGACGAGCCCGGCAGGACCGCGCCGGGTGAGGGGAGAGAGACGGCCCGGCAATTCCCCCTCGGCCGGCCCGCGGTAACGGCCGATCTCTCCCGCAAGGGGAGAACCGAAGAACGCGCGAGCCTTCTCACGCCGCAGGCGCTTGCGGCCGCGCGCCTCGAAGCCGCGCGCACGGAAAAGTTCGACCGTGGGACATACGAGACGGTGCGCAGCATCGAACGGCTCAATGCCTGGATCGAGCGGGCACGCGAAGCGGGCCTTGTCGCCGTCGACACTGCGGCCGCAAACCTCGATCCGATGCAGGCTGAGCTGTGCGGCTTCTCGCTCGCGGTCGCGCCGAATGACGCCTGCTACGTGCCGCTCGCTCACCGGCAGGGCGGCGAAGGTGGAAATGCCGGCCTGTTCCGCGGCGACCTCGCTCCCGGCCAGATCGCCGAAGCCGCGGCGCTCGCAGCGCTGAAACCGCTCTTCGCGGACATGGGCGTCATTAAGATCGGGCACGATTTGAAATTCGACTGGCAGATGTTCGCGCTGCGCGGCGTCGAGATTGCGCCCTACGACGACACCATGCTCATGTCCTACGCGCTCGATGCCGGCCGCTCCGATCATGGCCTCGAACCGCTCGCCAAGCGCGTCTTCGATCACGCGGCGGTCGATCTCAGCGAGTTGACCAAGGCGGGCAAGAGCAAGATCGCCTTCGATGGCGTTGCCATCGACAAGGCGACCGAATATGCCGCCGAGAAGGCCGATATCGCGCTGCGGCTGTGGCGGGTGTTGAAGCCGCGGCTTGCCGCCGAGCGGGTGCTGACGGTGTACGAGACGCTGGAGCGGCCGCTTTTTGCCGTGCTCGCGCATATGGAGCGGCGCGGCATCGCGATCGATCGGCAGGTGCTGTCGCGGCTGTCCGGCGAATTCGCGCAGGAGGCCGCGGGCCTCGAAGCCGAGATCAACGAGCTTGCCGGCGAGCCGGTCAACCCCGGCAGCCCGAAGCAGCTCGGCGACCTTCTGTTCGGCAAGCTCGGCCTGCCCGGCGGCACGAAGACCCGGACCGGCCAGTGGGCGACCGGGGCGCGCGCGCTCGAGGAACTGGCCGAGCAGGGCCACGCATTGCCGCAGAAGATCCTCGACTGGCGCCAAGTCTCGAAGCTGAAATCGACCTATACCGATGCGCTGCCCGGATTCGTCAATCCGACGACGCATCGGGTCCACACCAGCTACGCGCTCGCCTCCACCACGACCGGCCGGTTGTCGTCGTCAGATCCGAACCTGCAGAACATCCCGATCCGCACCGAGGACGGCAGAAAAATCCGCCGCGCCTTCATCGCCGCGCCGGGGACGAAGCTCGTCTCCGCCGATTATTCGCAGATCGAGCTGCGGCTTCTCGCCGAGATCGCCGCCATCGCGCCGCTGCAGAAGGCCTTTCGCGAGGGCCTCGACATTCACGCCATGACGGCGTCGGAAATGTTCGGCGTGCCGGTGAAGAACATGCCGGGAGAAATCCGCCGGCGCGCCAAGGCGATCAATTTCGGCATCGTCTACGGCATCTCCGCCTTCGGCCTCGCCAACCAATTGGGGATCGCCCGCGAGGAGGCCGCCGCCTACATCAAAAAATATTTCGAGCGCTTTCCTGGCATCCGCGACTACATCGAGGAGACCAAGGCCTTCGCCAAGAAGAACGGCTACGTGACGACGCTGTTCGGCCGCAAGTGCCACTATCCCGACCTCACCGCCGCGAACGCCTCGATCCGCGCCTTCAACGAACGCGCCGCGATCAACGCCCGGCTGCAAGGCAGCGCCGCCGACGTCATCCGCCGCGCCATGATCCGCATGGAACCGGCGCTGGCGAAGAAGAAGCTTTCGGCGCAGATGCTGTTGCAGGTGCACGACGAGCTGGTCTTCGAAGTGCCCGACGCCGAGGTGGACAGGTCGCTGCCGGTGATCAAGGCGGTGATGGAAGACGCGCCGCTGCCGGCGCTGTCGCTCTCGGTGCCGCTTGAGGTCGAAGCGCACGCGGCCGATAATTGGGACGCGGCGCATTGACGCTCTCCGCCGGGCGTGACCCGGCGGTTTTTCCGCGTCGCTTCCTTCCGCATGGATCGCCGGTTCCGGTCCGGCAACGAGAAGGAGCCTTGCCGTTACCATGATGGCCCGGAGGCGCGGTCCGCCGCCATACTCCGTCATGTCCGATGTCCGCGGCGCGAAAAAACTCCATCGACCGAGGCCGCGGCGGCATCTACTATCTTACGTAGCTTACATCGATTGTAACAACTTTTTGATGTATCCGCGATCAATGCCGCGGTATGCTTGGTTGATTCGGGTATGACTTTGAGATGTAAGGAGATTTACGTAAAACCATCGGCTTCGGCAGGCTGGCGACATGCACCGACGCTATCAGCACATCAACATTCCGACCGAAATCGTGAGGACGCTGGTCGTCATTGCGGAAATGGGCAGTTTTTCCAAGGCCGGCGAAAAATTAGGCCTCAGTCAACCCGCGATCAGCGTGCAGATGAAGCGGCTGCAAGTCCTGGTGGGCGGCACGATCTTCGAGCGGGCAACGGGCGGCGTCTCGTTGACGCCGAAGGGCAAGCTCGTTCTCGCGTCCGCGCGCAAGCTGCTCGAAGCCAACGATCAGATCCTATCCATCGGCGGCGCGGTCAACGATTCGCAACCGATTCGCTTGGGACTCTCCCCCCTTTTCGCCGAGCAATTCTTGAGCGCCTGGACGGCAGTCAAACATGACGCCGGGCAGGTGTACATGTATTCCGATCATTCGCGCGAATTGGCGAAAGCCTGGGCCGAAGGATATCTCGACGTCACGTGCGTCGCCAATCCGCCGGCGGAAATCGGCGCTCCGGTCTTTGAATGGAATGAGGATATCGTCTGGGTGCGCAATCGCGATTTCGTCCTGCGTCACGCCAGCCCCGTTCCCCTGGTCTGCGGGTCGGATAGTTCGCCCGATCAGCCGATGATCGCCGCCCTGGAGAAGGCCGGGCTGGCCTATCGTGTGGCCTTCGCCGGCGCGGATTACCATGTGCGCCTGGCGGCGGCCGCGGCCGGAATCGGGCTGATGGCATTGCCGGCGCGGCACGTGGCCAAGCCGCTCATGGTGGCGCGCGAATACTATCTGCCGGCGTTGTCGCCGCTTCGCGCCGGCATCTTCGTGCGCCCCGTCGTGGAGCCGACAAGGGTTGCGCCGATCATCGCAACGCTGAAAATGTTGTCGCCGCCAAGCCGGAAAGACGAACTCATCGCCTGACCGCGCCCGAATTGTTCACGCCGCGGATCGCGGAGAATTCGTTACTGGCAATAACGGGGTATCATTTTCGATAGCCCTATCATTACTGCAAAGCCAAACAATTCGCCGCGCGATCCAAATCGCGGAAAATTTTGTTCATTGTGTGTAAAAATGCCAAGGTCAGATTTGGCGCATGTGGTGCTGCGCCGACATCGCGCCGAGACGCCTTCTGCAGGATCGCGCGGCCGCGTCGGCGGTCGAATTTGCGCTGGTCTTTCCGCTTTTCATCATCTTGCTGTTCGGCATTATCGTCTACGGCACGTATCTGGCCACGATCCATGGCGTTCAGCAGCTTGCCGCCGAAGCCGCGCGCAGCTCAATCGCCGGCCTCACCGACAGCGAGCGGGCGAGCCTGGCGCAGAACTATGTGACGGCGAACGTCTCCTACTATCCGTTTATTTCGCCCGGCCGTCTTTCGGTCAGCGCCGCGCCGTCGCCCAGCGACGACACGGTGTTTGTCGTGACGGTCAGCTATGACGATTCCGCTTCGTTCATCTTTTCGTTGCCGAGCATCATACCGATGCCGGCGTCAGATATCGTCCGCAGCGCGGTGATCCCGCGCGGTGGCTATTAGTTCGGCGCATCCGATGCCGAACAAGATGAAGGCATTCGTCGCCGACCGAGGCGGCAATATCGCGATCATGTCGGCCTTGATCGTGACGTTGATCGTGGGGGCGGCCGCGTTCGGCGTCGATCTCGGCGATGTGTTTGCCGACCGGCGCAAGGCGCAAAGCACCACCGACATCGCGGCGCTGGTCGCCGCCGCCGATATTCCCGACGCCGCGGACGCGGTTGCCGCCGCCGTCGCCGACAACAATTTCAACGCCACCGCGCCGGCCGATATCGTGCCGGGAATCTATGTCGCCGATCCGTCGCTGCCGCCGGCGCAACGATTCACGCCGGCGTCGGTCGCGGCGGCCAACGCGGTGCAAGTGACGCTGCAGACGACGACCCCGCTGTTCTTCGGCCGCGTCCTCATCGGTCGCGACAGCTTTGATATTCGTACGGTCGCCACCGCCGCGGCGACGGCATTCGCGTCCTTCGCCATCGGCTCGACGCTCGTCTCCGTGAACGGCGGCCTGCTCAATCAGATCTTGGGGCAAATGCTCGGCACATCATTGTCGCTGTCGGCCATGGACTACCAATCGCTGATCGGCGCCGACGTGGACCTGTTCGGCTTCATGAACGCCCTGGCCTCGCGGTTGAACGTGAGCGGCGTGAGCTATACCGCGCTGCTGAGCGGAAGCGCGAATATCGGCACCGTCATCAACGCCGTGCTCGACAGCGAGCAGGCGGAGTCGGGGACAAGCGCGGCGGTGACTGCGCTGTCGCAAATCGCCGCCGCCGTCAACGGCGCAACGGCGACGATTCCGTTGGGCTCCCTGGTCAACCCCGGCCCCTACGGCTCGATGATGATCGGCCAAACGCCGAGCAGCACCGTTTCCGTTTCGACTTTCAATCTCTTGACCGCCGCGGCCGGCCTCGCCAACGGCGACAACCAGGTGGCCGCCTCCCTGAGCGCCGGCCTGCCGGGGATCGTGTCGGTCTCGATGCTGCTGGCGATCGGCCAGCCGCCGGTCGGCACGAGCTGGGTGACCGTCGGACCGGTCGGCGCCCGCGTCTACACGGCGCAAACACGGCTGCTGTTGACGGCGCAATTGCAGGGAACCGGCGGCATCTCGTCCGTCACCGTGCCGATCTACGTCAACGTCGCTTCCGGCTCCGCGACGTTGAATTCGGTGCAGTGCGGCTATCCGGACGTCAGCACCTCCTCAGTCACGCTCGGCGTGACGCCGGGCGTCGTCGATAGCTGGATCGGCAACGTGAGCGCCGCGGATTTCAACAATCTGACGCAGGCGCCGCAGCCGGGACCCGCCACCCTGGTTTCGGCTCCCGGGCTATCGATCACCGGCTTGGCCCATGTGGCGATGGACAATACGTCGTCCACGCCGGTCAGCTTCAGCTACAGCGAGATCGAGGCGCAGACCCCGCAAACGGTGAGCACGACGGACTACACCTCGTCCCTGGTCTCGCAGTTGCTGGGAAGCCTGACCCTCGATGCGTCGGTGGCGGGGCTCGGCATTGGCCTGCCGTCGGTGGTGACGCAAACGGCCGGCAACATTCTCGCCGCGGAAACGGCGCCGCTTGATCAGTTGCTCGCAAGCATTCTCGCGACGGTCGGCGTGGGCATCGGTCAGGCCGACGTTTGGGTCACCGGCGTGCGTTGCGACGGCGCCGTTCTGGTGAACTGAAGGTGCGGCGGCGTTCGCGCCGGGGCGACATCGTTGCGTCGGTTGTCTCCGGCATTTCCGCGGAGACGCACGGGCGGAGTCGATTATTCATTGTTTGTTTGCCGTGACTGAAAAATGCGCCGTTTACCAAAACCCGATAGCCTGCCGCCACGATCTTGAACTTTTTCCGCCATCGTCGGAACGCATGGCGGGGGAACGTTCGGGGCTGCGGCGGGTTGATCGAGCCGAGTTGCGTGCTCCCCGCGGGAGCTTGGCTGTGAGGTTGCGCCATGGTGCATTGGCGCTGCGGCAAACGGTGGGATTGGCGCGCGGCCGTTCTCTTCGGCATGCTTGCGGCCGCCGGCGCGCTCGCGGAGCCGGCGCGCGCCGGCATTCTGGATTTCCTGTTCGGCGGCTTCCATGAGCAGCCGCCGAAGCCGTCGGCCAACGTCAATTCCTATGCCGAACCGGCGGCAATGCCGCGGCAGCTCGAGACCTTGCGGCAAGGCAGCGGCAGCACCGGACGCTATGTCGCCTTTTGCGTGCGGCTTTGTGACGGGCTGCACTTTCCCATCGATCACGTGACCGCTGCGACGCCGATCGAAACTTGCCGCGCGATGTGCCCGGCGAGCAGGACCAAAGTTTTCTTCGGCAGCGAAATCGACCGCGCCGTCGCCCGTGACGGCGCCCGTTACGCCGATCTCGACACCGCGTTCCTGTACCGCCAGCATCTGGTGCCGAATTGCACCTGCAACGGCAAGAACGTGTTCGGGCTTGCTCCGTACGATCTGACCAGCGATCCGACGTTGCGGCCCGGCGACATCGTCGCCACCAAGAACGGATTCATGGCCTATACCGGCAAAAGCGGCGGGCGGAGCGCGGCGTTCACGCCCGTCGATGCGTCCGCGCTGTCCGCCGCGACCGCGGCGCAATCGCCGCGCCTGCGGCTTACTCGACGCAATGCGGAGCCGCCCGCGGATGCAGACCCAGGGGCCGGGGATGATCGTTGAGCCGCGGGAAGGCAGAGGCGCACGGAACCAACGCGGTCAGGCCGACAGGTGGCCGACGACCTCATCTGCCAGCGCGAGCGATGCCGTAAGCCCCGGCGATTCGATGCCGAACAGACTGACGAGCCGTGGCAGGCCGTGCGCGGGCTCGGCGGCGATCATGAAATCGGCGGCCGGCTCGCCGGGCCCGCTGAGCTTGGGCCTGATGCCGCAATAATCGGGCACCAGAGAGCCGGCGGGCAGCCGCGGCCAATAGCTGCGGATGCGGTCGTAGAAGGCGGCGGCGCGGCCGGAATCGACCGTGTAGCTTTCATGATCGATCCACTCGACGTCCGGGCCGAAGCGCATGCGGCCGGCAAGGTCGATGGTGACGTGCACGCCGAGGCCGCCATCGACCGGGGTCGGATAGATGAGGCGCGAAAACACCGCGCGCCCGGCAAAGCCGAAATAATTGCCCTTGGCGAGCTTCAGTGGCGGCACCTTGTCGGCCGGGTAGCCCTCGATGCGCCGCGCCAGCGCCTGGGCGCCGAGGCCCGCCGCAGTGACCACCGCGTCAAAGTCGACCACGCCAGCGTCGCGGCCGCCGAATTGTACTTGCCAGCGCGATTTTGCAAACGACATCCGCTCGATCGGCGTCGCGAACGCGATCATGCCGCCGCGGTCCGCGATCTCGCCCCAGAGCGAGCGCATGTAACCGTGGCTGTCGATGATGCCGGATTCCGGCGACAGCAATGCGCCGACGCAAGAAAGCTCCGGCTCGAGCGCGCGCGCGGCGTTGCCGCCGATCAGCTCCAGCCCTTCGACGCCGTTCGCGCGGCCCTGCGCGAGGATCGTCTCAACCTTGGCAAGCTCGGAATCGTCCGTCGCCACGACGAGCTTGCCGCATTTCCGGTGTGCGACGCCATGCGCGGCGCAGAATTCGTAGAGCAGGCGGCGGCCGTGCGTGCAATGGCGCGCGCGCCGCGAGCCGGTCGGATAATAAAGGCCGCCATGGATCACCTCGCTATTGCGCGAGGAGATGCCATTGCCGATGCCGCCGGTCGCCTCGGCGACGATCACGTCATGGCCGGCGCGCGTGGCCGCGCGCGCCACGGCAAGCCCGACGACGCCGGCGCCGACTACAAGAATCTGCATGGCTCCCGCGCCTGTCGCGCTTGTTCTAAACTATGATGATCGACGGGAGGATTGGTCATGGCGGATGCAGACAGCGTCATCCGGATCTGTTCCCGGTCCGATGTGGCGCCGGGCTCGGTGAAGGCGGTGGCGGTCGGCGACAAGACGCTGGCGGTATATAACATCGACGGCACCTTCTATGTCACCGACGACGAATGCACCCATGCGGCGGCGAGTCTGGCCGACGGCATGCTCGAAGGCGACGTGATCGAATGCTGCATGCATCTCGGTGCATTCCATGTCCCCACCGGCAAGGTGGTGCAGCCACCCTGCGAGGTTCCACTGCGCACTTATCAAGTGATGGTCAGAGGCGAGGATATTTTCGTCGATCTTACGCGCAAT
>JASHRY010000115.1 GCA_030037105.1 Xanthobacteraceae bacterium | reverse complement strand
CCGCAGCAGCGCCGGCAGGTCAGGCATCGTCCGGTCATCGAGCGCGCGCGCCTCACCCGGGCGCACCACCAGGAGACGCGCGCCATCGCGGGGAGAAACCGGCCGCAGCGCGATACGGTCCTCGGGCAACGTGAAATCGAACAGGTCCGTGCGCATTCCCAAATGCCCGTCTCACGGAATGCGGAAGCGCACGGGCGTTACGGCTTCGCGTCGGCGGCCACCTGCATGCGGATGATACGGTCGGGATTGGCCGGCGGCTCGCCGCGCTTGAGCTTATCGACCACGTCCATGCCGCGCACGACCTCGCCGACCACGGTGTACTTGCCGTTGAGGAAGGGGCCGTCGGCGAACATGATGAAGAACTGGCTGTTGGCCGAATCGACACTGCCGCCCTTGCGCGCCATGCCGACGGTTCCGCGCTTGAACGGCACGTTGGAGAATTCGGCTTTCAGATCCGGGTATTTCGAGCCGCCGGTGCCGTTGCCGTACTGGCCGTCGCCGGTTTGCGCCATGAAGCCGTCGATGACGCGATGGAACGGCACGTTGTCATAAAAATGCTCGCGGGTGAGCAGCTTCAGCCTCTCGGCGTGATGCGGCGCGATGTCGTTGCGCAGTCGGATGACGATCCGGCCCTCGGTGGTGTCGAGGTAGAGCGTGTTCTGCAGATCAAGCCCCGGCGGCAGCGTCCCGGCAATCGCCGGGGCGGCATACATCACGGCGAAGAGCGAGGCAAGGATGCGGATCATGTCATCTCCCGACGCGGTTCAGACCTTGGCGAATTTCTGTTTCAGCCGCGCCTCGACCGGCGCGGGCACGAAGGCGGAGACATCGCCATTCATGCTCGCGATCTGCCGCACCAAAGTTGCGGTGATCGGGCGGACCGCGGGTGAAGCGGGCAGAAACACGGTTTGCACCTCGGGCGCCATCGCCGCATTCATGCCGGCCATCTGCATCTCGTAATCGAAGTCCGCGGCATCGCGCACGCCGCGGATGAGGATCGTCGCTCCGGCCCGCCGCGCCGCCGCGACGACGAGATCGCCGAAGGTCGTGCAAACGATTTCGCAGCCCGCTTCGCGCCCCAGCGGAGTGCAGATCTCCCCGAGCATCGCAAGCCGCTCGTCCGCAGAGAACAACGGAATCTTGCCGGGATGAACGCCGACGGCGAGCACCAACCGGTCGGCGATCCGCGCGGCACTCGCGACCACGTCGAGATGACCGTTGGTGATGGGATCGAAGGACCCCGCAAACAGCGCAATGCGCGGCATGGCGCGGGTCTAGCCCGTGCCCCGGGCCACCGCAAGGCGATTGTCGATGCGCGGATTGCGGCCGTAAAGCCATCTGCAATCCGATAGATTTACATTATCTATCAATGAATTATCAAAAACCGCCGAATTATCAAAAACCGCCGAAATGTGACGGTGGTCAATGATGGCCGTTCCCGCCTGAACCAAATTGTCGATCAGCGAAACGCGATCCGACGCACAAGCCTCGCTGTCTCCGCGACGGCGGACCGGTGCGCAACGGAGAACAGGGACTGGTGTCATGATCAAAACCGTTTACGCCATCGCCGCCGCTGCGATCGTAGCGGCTTCTTTCGTCGCAACCTTGAGCTTGTCGGCGCAGGTCGAAGCGCGCGCGTCGGTCGTGGGCGCCAAGGCCGATCGCGCCGATACGCGGCCGCTGGCGAGGGAATGCTCGCAACGCGCGTGGCCGTATTATGAAGCGGCCTGCTTGCGCGACACGCGCAATGCTTTCGGACAGGTGCGCGGCGTGCGCATTGTCTCGGCGGACCGCCTGCCGTTCGCCGCGGCGAGCTCCGGGCGCTAACCGGCGCTCGCAACGCAAGGGCGCGCATCCGGCGCGGCCAGGGAGTCGACGCAGGCGCGCAGTTCCGCGATCAATTCGCCGCTAAAGGGAAGATAAGGCGTTTCGGCCTCCAGTATCCGGATGAAGCCGCGCCTTTTCAGCGCCAGCAGATCGGCGGCGCTTACTATGCCCGCTCCGGCCGAGTCGCAGACGATGTCGATGAGACGATCCAAGGCATGCAGCCGCCCCAGGAGGTAGTCGTTCTCGCGATAGGCGCGTGACAGGAATGCGGCAGAGTGCTCGAAGGCAATCCCTTTGAGTTTTTGCGCGCATTCAAACGTTTTCAGCGCGCGCGCATCCTTGACGCTGATCCGATCGATCAAAAGCTCGTTGAATTCGCCGATCTCCCGCCAGGTCATGACCGGAAAGGTCAACACGTCCCAGAACGGAAAGCCAAGATAATTGATCAACACTTCGCGGCTTGCGGCCGGCGGCCAGCCGTCGCCGAATGTCTCGGCCAACAGCATGTCGATGTCCCGCGTGCTGGCGTCGAGATCGATGCGCGCCGCCAATCGCTTGACGAGGAGATCGATCTTGCCCCGGCATCGCGCGACGACCGAGCGGGCGTGGCGACCGATGTTCCTGATTTCGTCCGCCGCCGGCGCCGCAGGAAGTATTTCCGTGGCCAGATCGCGGGTTTCCCGATCGAACTGATCGAGATCCTCCCGCTGCTGCAGCGCATCGAGGCAATCGTAGAACCTGCGTTTGAGCCGATCGACCGCGACGGCATCGATGCCCTTGAACGGCTCCGCATCGAGCATTTCGTAGAGCCGGTTCTGCCCTTCGATCAGGAAATGCAGCCGGCGCCGGCGATAGTCGAGATCGAATGCCAGCAAAATATTGATCCAACGGGGCGCCGCCTGCAGGCCGAGCGCCGCCGCGGTGCGGAACGCGCGCTGCTCGGTCTGCTGATCGGGCCGCTCGACGCCGGTCGCCCAGGCATCGACGATCTCTGCAATCACCCGCGCGAACGGCGAGCCGGTCTGCACGCCGCGGATCTTCATGATCAAATGGCTGAGAAACGCCCGCGCCGAAGCGAGCTTGAGGCCGACATAGCCCTCATAGGCGAAGCCGCCGTCCTGCGCGGCGCGGACATTGGCCTGCTCGCGCCATTCGCGAATTTGCGCCTCGGTCACCGCATTGCCGGGCACGGTCATGACGTTGGCCACCAGGCGGCTGATCTGCGGTCGCGCCCGTTCGACGATCGCCTTGAGCCGGCGCGCGCGATCATTGAAGTCGATCACCCATCCGAGCTCGTCGATCACCGGCGCGGCACGGGGAATATCCGACAATGCGCCCTTGAGCGTGGCGAAAAATCCGGGCATTTGATCGCGCGCCCGCGATCCCGGCGGCTGCGGATCGGGATCGATGTACACGATCCGGCGGTCAACTTCGCGGTACGCCGGCCTGCCGGCGATGGCTCGGATCGCTTCCCGGAACGGACGATTGTTGAGCACGCTGCCGTCGATGAAGGGCGCGTGCGCAGGATCGAGGCCCATCTCCAGATAATTCCTGAAATTGCGGCGTATGAAATCGGCGCGGTGCGGCCATCTCGCGCCTCTGCTGCCCACCAGCTCGTCCATTTCCACGATCCGCGCCGGCGGAAAAGCGCCGGGAATGGACGATGTCGCCCGCGCGGCGAACGCCAGGCCGGGCGCGTTGGCCAGATCGAAGTCGCTTTCGACCTCGCCGTTGGCGTGGCGCCGGTATTGGAAATGGAGCAGCTGCCGGTGCACGCGCTCGCGGATGATCGAAGGGTCGTGAATGTGCACGAGCTGGTCGCAGCCGTAATAGTCGGTGACGGTGACGAACAAATCCAAGCCCACGCCCGAAGGCAACAACGAGGCTTCGACGTCCTTCGGGCTGCCCATGGCGGCGACGGCGTCGTACATCAAGCCGGCCATGCGCAAGCCGTCGAGCGGCGGCTTGAACCAGCGCGAGCGCACGAACATCGACAGCTTGGCGCGCACCTCGGCGTCATGCGCGAACTCGAACCGCGACGCGCCGACTGCCCAAAGCAGCGGCCGCAGGAACCATTTGCTCCATCCGCGCGCCCGCGCCTCCGGCGCCAGCAATTCGCTGACGTCGCCGTGCTCGAGCCAGAGATCGCGCAATCCTCCCATCGGCAGATCGTGGCTGAGCGCGCGCGCCAGCATCACGCCGTTGATTCCGCCCGCAGACGCTCCGGCTACGATGTCGACGATGACCCTGAGCTCGATCGTGCGACCGATCTCGCGCAACAGTTCGAAATAGACGGCTTCGCTGTCGTATTCAGGATCGTCGCGGTCGACCAGATCGACGAACGAAGCGCGTGCACGCTCGGTTCGGTCGGCGATTGCGTGCAACGCACGCGAGGCGCGAACGAGCTTGAGGATCTCCTTGCTGATCCCGTGCATATAGACGGCAAGCGACACGCCACCGAAGCACACGAGCGCAATCCGAAGCTCCTTCTCCTTCACGATCACGCCTCTGAGCTGTCAATTCGCGAACGCGTCGACACGAGACATCGAATTTGGGAACGGTTGCTGAATCGGTGTGAATCCGGTACGAATGTCGCTCTTTTCACAGCGTTCGGCCAGTGCGTATTTTGCATTTTGCAAATTTGGCGGAGCCGACCTTGATCAGTGGAGACAATTTTGAAAATCGCCGTTTGCGCGGAGAGCGAAGCCGGAGAGCTGCGGGTATCGGCGACGCCGGACACGGTGAAGCGCATGGCGGCATTCGGCGCTGACGTCGCCGTCGAGCCCGGCGCGGGGGTCAAATCGGGAATCCTAGATGCGGATTACGCGGCGGCGGGCGCGCGCGTCGCCGCGGACGCGGTCGCCGGCGCCGACGTGGTGCTCAAGGTGCGGCGGCCGTCGGCGGCCGAACTGGCGCGCTGCAAGAAGGGCGCGCTGGTCATCGCCATCATGGATCCCTACGGACATGAAGCGGCGCTGAAAGCGATGGCCGCGGCGGGCGTCGCGGCGTT
>JASHRY010000114.1 GCA_030037105.1 Xanthobacteraceae bacterium | reverse complement strand
GAGTTTTGTTTGTGGATTGTCGGCGGATGTGGCCTTTTAGTGACACATTTAACGAACATAATCAGTTAGTTGTTAGGCAGTGTGATGGGGTAGTCCACGCGCGTTGCCGGCGTGAGGCAGGCGCCGTGAGTAATCGTAGAGGAGAGTCACATGAAGCGGATGTTGATAGCTGGCGCTTTCGCGCTCGCGGCCGGAGGGCAGGCTTTCGCCGCCGATCTTCCGCAACCGGCACCGCCGCCGCCGCGGGCTCCGGCGACCTATGTGCCGAGCACCGCGCCGGTCTACAATTGGGGTGGTATCTATCTCGGCGTCAACGGCGGCTACGGCTTCGGCAACAGTAATTGGACCGACCCTACCGGCATCTCGACCGGCAACTTCAGCACCAACGGGTTCCTCGTCGGCGGCACGCTGGGCGCCAATTTCCAATGGGGCCCGGCCGTGTTCGGCATCGAGGGCGACGGCGACTGGAACGATGTCAAGGGCTCCACCCCATGCTACACGACCTTGACTTGCGAAACCAAGAGCGATTGGTTGGCGACAGCGCGTGGTCGCGTGGGCTTCGCCTGGGATCGCGTCCTGTTCTACGGTACCGGCGGCGGCGCGTTCGGTAATGTCCAAGCTGGAGACACGGGAACCTTCGACAGTGCGACGCACGTCGGTTGGACTGCGGGCGCTGGCATCGAAGCGGCTTTTGCCCAAAATTGGACGGCGAAAATCGAATACCTCTTCGTCGATCTTGGCAACACGACATGCAATGTAAATTGCGTGGCCGGTACCACCGTCAAATTCGACGAAAACCTCATTCGCGCCGGCCTCAATTACAAATTTTCGTTCTAGCCGATCCAAACGGGCCGGCAATCTCTGCAAAGCCCCGGGTCTTCGCCCGGGGCTTTTGTTTATTCACGCTTGCTTTTTCTCTTTAAGTTGACCGCAGGTCCATTCTCTGGACAAAAATCGACGCGGCCTCCGTCGACGTGTTTACTGCCGCGGAGGAACGCGATCCTGTGCACAAGGAGCGCTCGTGGCCGCCCATTCGACGTTCGACCCTCGCGGCGCGTTTCTCGGCAAGGAACTCACTCTCTCGCCCGCCGCGATGTGGGCCGTCCTCGGCGCCGGCGCGGCGAGCTTTCTGCCGCACATCATCCTGCAATATGTAGGCGAGGAGGCCGTCTACGCGATCGTCTCCCAGGAAATGTGGGCGAACAAGGCTTTCATCGTCACCACGCTTTACGGTCACAATTACGGCAGGCCCGGCCTCTATTCCTGGCTCATTCTCCTGTTCGCCGGCGTCCTCGGCGAACAGCATATTCTCATCGCCGCGCGGCTGATCGCCGCGTCCTCGACGCTCTCGATCGGGCTCATTTTGGCCTGGCTCATTCGCCGGCTGTTCAACGATCGCCTGTTCGCGGCCTTTGGCGCCGCCGTGTTCCTCTCCGGCGACATGCTCCTCTATCGCGGGTGGCTTGCTTATTCCGACCCGACGTTTTCGCTGTTCACGTTCGGCGCCATGGCCTGCCTGTGGATCGCGACCGAGGAACGCCGGCCCGCGCTTCTCCTCTTCGCGGCGCTGGGGCTGATCGCTTCGTTTCTCACCAAGGTGCCGACCGGGTATCTCTATTACACCGTCTTGGCGCTTGTCTTGATCTGGCGGCACCGCAACCGCGGATTTCTGTTCTCTCCCCCGTCGCTGGCGGTGCATCTCGCCGCCCTCGCGTTTCCGTTTGTCTGGAACTACGCGATCGCCGGCGATTCGGTATTCCCGGAAACGCGGCGCATCATTCTGTACACGATACAGAACCGCGATGCGCCGAACATCGCCGCTTACGTCGCGCTTTTTATCGCCTACCCGTTTCGCGTCATCTGGTATCTCATGCCGATGAGCGCGATCGCGCTTTATTGTCTGTGGTCGCGACGGATTTCCGCCGTTGCGCTGCGGCAGAATTCGGTGCTGATCGCGCTCGCGACCGTGGCGATCAACGTGCTGCCCTATTGGCTGGTGCCGGGAAGCAGCGCGCGCTACCTCATGCCGCTCTATCCGCTGTGCGCGCTGGTGACGGCCTCTATCGTCCTCAATTCCGGAAAGTTCATGCTCGATCTGTCGGCCAAGGCGCTGATCGCGACCGTCGGCGTGGCCTATGTGGCGGCGCTGATCGGGTTCCCGCTCTACGAGCATTATGTCCGCGGCAGCTACGATCGCGCCGCACAGGCGATCATCGCGCGCGCCGGACGCTTTCCGATTTTCGTTACCGACGACACGTCGATCGGCCTCAGCATTGCGGCGGACATCAATACCCGGCGCGCTCCAGCGCCGCCGATCGTCGGCCCGCCGCCGCAATTCGCCTCGGGCTTCGTGCTGGCGGAAAAACCCGACGCGCGCATCGGCCCGATCGCCGCCACGTTGGTGCTGGGACGCGATGTGGCCGGCAAGCGCACCCGCTACTTGTTGTGCCGCGGCGACGCCTGCGCCGGCGCGCACGCGCAATTGTCTTTTTGACGAATGAGCGGCGCGTACAGCGCCATCTTTTCCGGGCATGACGCGCCGGGCGCACTGGCAAATCGCGCCCGTTCTCACTATGTTCGACCTCCGCCCGATGTCTCACCGCCGGCGGCGGGAGGAAGATCCATCCGTCCATGAACGATCCGTTCGACAGTTCCGAGAAGAACGCCGGGCGGCGCGACCCGCGCGTGATCGCAATCCGCGGCGCGCGCGAACATAATCTCAAGAACGTCGACATTGACATTCCGCGCGACCGGCTCGTCGTGTTCACCGGACTATCCGGCTCGGGCAAATCCTCGCTCGCCTTCGATACGATCTACGCCGAAGGCCAGCGCCGCTACGTCGAGAGCCTTTCCGCCTATGCGCGGCAATTCCTGGAGATGATGCAGAAGCCGGACGTCGACCAGATCGACGGCCTGTCGCCGGCGATTTCGATCGAGCAGAAGACCACATCGCGCAATCCGCGTTCGACCGTCGGCACCGTCACCGAGATCTACGATTACATGCGGCTTCTGTGGGCGCGCGCCGGCGTGCCCTATTCGCCGGCGACCGGCCTGCCGATCGAGAGCCAGACCGTCTCGCAGATGGTCGACCGGATCCTGGCGCTCCCGGAGGGAACGCGGCTCTATCTGCTGGCGCCCGTGGTGCGCGGCCGCAAGGGCGAGTACCGCAAGGAGCTCGCCGACTTCATGAAGAAGGGATTCCAGCGCGTCAAAATCGACGGCAATTTCTACGAGATTGCCGCGGCGCCGGCGCTCGACAAGAAATTTCAGCACGACATCGACGTTGTGGTCGATCGCGTCGTGGTGCGGCCCGACATCACGACGCGGCTCGCCGATTCGCTCGAACAGGCGCTCAAGCTCGCCGACGGCCTGGCCGTGGCGGAGTTGGCGGATGGCGCAATAAGCGGGCCGCTCACTCAATCTGTCGTCTCCCCCCTTGCGGGGGAGACCGACCGCCCGCAGGGCGGTCGAGAGGGGGGTCAACGTCGCAGCGCAAAGGACACCCCCCTCCCCGGGGTCCCCGCCGCGCAAGCGCGGCGGGGTGACCCCGGCCCTCCCCCACAAGGGGGGAGGGAACAGACCGAACCGGCCGGCGAGAAGAAAACCAAGCTCGCCGCAGCCGCGGCGGCCGACGCGCGGCGCCTCACCTTTTCCGAAAAATTCGCCTGCCCGGTGTCCGGCTTCACCATCCCGGAGATCGAGCCGCGGCTGTTTTCGTTCAACAATCCGTTCGGCGCCTGCCCGAAATGCGGCGGGCTCGGCGTCGAGCAGCACATCGATCCCGACCTCGTCATTCCCGACAAAGAGCGCACGCTGCGGCGCGGCGCCATCGCGCCGTGGGCGAAATCGAGCTCGCCCTATTACGTGCAGACGCTGTCGGCGCTCGGCAAGCATTACCGCTTCACCCTCGACAGCAAGTGGAAGGAGCTGCCGAGGAAGACGCAGGAGGCGATCCTCTACGGCTCCGGCGAGGACGTCATTCGCTTTTCCTATGACGATGGGCTGCGCGCCTATGAGACCAGGCGCGCATTCGAAGGCGTGATCACCAATCTGGAACGGCGCTTTCGCGAGACTGACAGCGACTGGGCGCGCGAGGAGATCGCGCGCTATTTCACCGACGTGCCGTGCGAAGCCTGCCGGGGCTATCGGCTCAAGCCGGAAGCGTTGTGCGTGAAAGTCGGCGGGGCGCATATCGGCGAAATTTCCGACATGTCGGTCAAGGCCGCGGCGCGCTGGTTCACCGATCTGTCGGGACGGCTCACCGCCAAGCAGAACGAGATCGCCGCGCGCGTCCTCAAGGAAATCCGCGAGCGGCTCCGGTTCCTGGTCGACGTCGGCCTCGAATACCTGACGCTGTCGCGCGCCTCCGGCACGCTGTCGGGCGGCGAGAGCCAGCGTATCCGGCTCGCCTCGCAGATCGGCTCCGGCTTGACCGGCGTCCTCTACGTGCTCGACGAGCCGTCGATCGGGCTGCACCAGCGCGACAACGCCCGGCTCCTGGAGACGCTCAGGCGACTGCGCGATCTCGGCAACACCGTGATCGTGGTCGAGCACGATGAGGACGCCATCCGCGCCGCCGATCACGTGGTCGATGTCGGGCCCGGCGCCGGTGTGCACGGCGGCGAGATCGTCGCCCAGGGCGCGCCCGCGGACATCATGGCGGCGCCGCACTCGCTCACCGGACAATACCTGACCGGCGTGCGCGAGATCGCCGTGCCGGAGCGGCGGCCGAAGAACGCGCATCGCGTCCTCGGGCTCATCGGCGCCCGCGGCAACAATCTGAAGAACATCACGGCCGAAATCCCGCTTGGCCTGTTTACCTGCATCACCGGCGTCTCCGGCGGCGGCAAATCGACGCTGCTCATCGATACGCTCTACAAGGCGCTAGCGCGCCGGCTCAACGGCGCGAGCGAGGCCCCGGCCTCGTTCGACCGCATCGAGGGCCTGGAATTTCTCGACAAGGTGATCGACATCGACCAGTCGCCGATCGGCCGCACGCCGCGAAGTAATCCGGCGACCTATACCGGCGCTTTCACGCCGATCCGCGAATGGTTCGCCGCCTTGCCGGAAGCGCGCGCGCGCGGCTACGCGCCCGGCCGCTTCTCGTTCAACGTCAAGGGCGGGCGCTGCGAGGCCTGCCAGGGCGACGGCGTGATCAAGATCGAGATGCACTTTCTGCCCGACGTTTACGTCACCTGCGACATCTGCAAGGGCAAGCGCTACAACCGCGAGACGCTGGAGGTCCTGTTCAGGGGCAAATCGATCGCCGACGTGCTCGACATGACGGTCGAGGAAGCGGTGGAATTCTTCAAGGCGGTGCCGCGGGTGCGCGACGTGCTCGCGCTTCTCCGCCGCGTCGGCCTCGACTACATCCATGTCGGCCAGCAGGCCAACACGCTCTCCGGCGGCGAGGCGCAGCGCGTCAAGCTGGCCAAGGAATTGGCCAAGCGCGCCACCGGACGCACGCTCTACATCCTCGACGAGCCGACCACGGGACTGCATTTCCACGACGTGGCCAAGCTCCTCGACGTGCTGCACGAACTGGTCGATTCCGGCAATACCGTGGTGGTGATCGAGCACAATCTCGAAGTGCTGAAAACCGCCGACTGGATCATCGACCTCGGCCCCGAAGGCGGCGACGCCGGCGGCGAAATCGTCGCCGCCGGCACGCCAGAAGACGTCGCGCGCGAGCAACAGAGCTACACCGGGCAGTTCTTGAAGCCGGTGCTGGCGCGCGCCGCCGCCGCCGGCAAGCGGCGAAAGCGCGTCGTGGCGGCGGAGTGAGGTAATGTAACGAGCGCCAACGCGGCGCCTCATACAGGGTGGCTTTACTCTCCTCCCAAGCCCAATAGAATCGGAGTATTTGGGGGTAAGCCGGGGGAAGCTATGAATATTCACCCTAACGATATGATTGCCAATCTCGCGCGAGCCACCAACGGGGCGAGGTTTCGAACAATTTTGGCTGATCCTCCGTGGCGGTTCGTGAACCGGACCGGAAAGATCGCACCCGAACATCAGCGTCTCTCGCGCTACAAGACGCTATCAACCGACGAAATTTGCGCCTTACCCATTAATTCAATGGCTCAAGACACTGCGCACCTCTATCTATGGGTGCCCAATGCGTTGTTACCCGATGGCCTACGAGTTTTAGACGCCTGGGGCTTTCAATACAAAACCAACATCGTCTGGCATAAGATCCGCAAGGATGGTGGGTCTGACGGGCGAGGGGTGGGCTTTTACTTTCGCAACGTGACTGAGCTGCTGCTATTTGGAGTCAAGGGCAAGAATGCGCGAACCGAAAAAGCAGGTCGAAGCCAGATAAACTTTATTAACTCCCGCAAACGTGAGCACTCTCGCAAACCGGATGAACAGTATGACCTGATTGAGAGTTGCTCTAAGGGACCATATCTTGAGTTGTTCGCACGTGGAGCGCGGCCAGACTGGTTTTACTGGGGCAATGAAGCGAACGGTTCTTATCAGCCATCCTGGAAGACCTACGCATACAACTCTACAGTTCATGAGCGTTGAAGATGGCCGAGATCGAAGATTGGCGCCCGGGAAGTCACCAAAAATTTTAGCTGGGGCGACTCCAAAGAAGGGCTGCGACAACTTCATGAAATCATACGTATTGGTTTTGACGACACGATACAGGATGTTCCACGCTCGCTCTTTCGTGAATGAGTAGCGCATACCAATCGCCCGGATTACATTGCGATAAATTTTTTTCTTTTCAACAAGACCATCCAAAGAGAAGATTACATCATTGCCGACGAACTTGTATTTCAAGCTTTGAACTTCCCCCACTCCCCTGATTTCGACAAATTGGGTTTATTTGCATTCAATTTTAGCCTCGTAGGCAAGTGGAAAGGCGCGGCGAGCTTTCAATCGCGTCCGGCGCTGTGGGCACAGCACTATGTTGCCGATCGAGTTGCGCAGCATTTCAATTGGGATACTCATCGCGTGAATGCTGATGACATCCAAGCCTTTGTCCGCGGCGATCCCCGTTACCATGGCGCGACCTCGCGGAAACTCGCAACAAATCTAAACTATCTATATCTCATCGGTCGCCTATCAGAATTAAATGAAACGCGCGTGGAACGTTGGTGGACTAGCGCATTGTTTTTAGCGCTTGACCGACTAATCGAGGATCGCTCACAGCGGCAGAAAGAAGCTTCTGCGAGCCAATTTCTGAGCATGTTGGATCGCTCTCGTTTCCATTTCATAAGCGGGCGTCGCAGCGTGGAAAAAGATCTCGCAACAAAGCATTTGCTGCGCTTATATGAGGCTTGTGGCGGCCGAATAAGATTTATGGAGGCAGAGGTTAAGGCGCGCCAAAAGGTGCTCCTTCCTGACTTACATTGGTTTGCAAACCGGGAGGAACCTGTGGGCGCAATCCACCCTACAAATCATCGAGTCGTAAAAGTCATTCCGAGAGCGTGTGCAATGCTCGCCTTTTACTTGGCCGGTTTCATCAGTCTGGATTTGGACGAATTGGACGGTATGGACGTTGACGAATTTATACGTTCTCGCACGAAGGAGGCTCTAGAGTCTTTTTCATTGAGCCTGAATCGATTTGGGATTCCCGAATCAGGTTGGTTCTGATTCAAGATGCTGGCTGGGGAGGAGGCCAGCATCGATGGCTCGACCCTATTCACTTGATCTTCGCGAACGTGTTGTTGCGGCGGTGGCGGCGGGCGAAAGCTGCCGCGAGGTTGCGGCGACCTACAAGGTCAGCG
>JASHRY010000113.1 GCA_030037105.1 Xanthobacteraceae bacterium | reverse complement strand
CGAGCTGCGCGCCGCGCTGCAGATTTAGTACTCGTCATTGCGAGCGAAGCGAAGCAATCCAGTCATTTTCAGATGTCTCTGGATTGCGTCGTCACTTCGCTTCTCGCAATGACGAGTCTTACTCCGTCGCGCCGGCCTCACCCACCAGCACTGGCTTTTCCCGATAAAGGTCGGGATAGAGACGCCGCAGAGCGTCGAGCTTCGGCAGATCGTAATAAGCGATATAGCCGTTGTCGGGGTGCAGCGTCGCGAAGTTCTGATGGTAATCTTCCGCCGGATAGAAGCCGGCGAGGGGATCGACGCGGGTCACAACGGGCCGGCCGAAGACTGTCGATTTACTGAGCTGTGCCACGTAGGCTTCGGCGACGCGTTTTTGCGCATTGCCGGCGACAAAGATCTCTGAACGATATTGGTTGCCGACGTCCGGACCTTGCCGGTTGAGTTCGGTCGGATCCGTCGCCACCGAGAAATATAGTTGCAGAATCTTGCCATAGCTGATGACGCGCGGGTCGAAACGGATGCGCACAGATTCGGCGTGGCCGGTCCGGCCCGTGCCTACGAGTTGGTAGGCCGCAGCATCTTTTGCTCCGCCGGAATAGCCCGAGACGGCTTCGCTGACGCCCTTCACGTGTTGAAACACGGCCTGTACGCCCCAGAAGCAGCCGCCGGCGACGACCGCGGTCTCCGTGCTCGCCGTATTTGTTTCATCGATGGTCGGGGCGGGGACGGCGCGCGCCGGTTCCGCCGCGCCAAGCGCGTTCGGCCACAAGGCCGCGCCGGACGCAAGCAAGCCCAGAGAGACAAAGGCCGCGGCGCGCAGCAGTTTGGGACGAAGTCTCATGAACGTGCTCCTCTTGTCGTCGGACTGCGCCGCAGGCGTGGCATCATCCGAAGGTGAACGCAAAGGCCTGAACGCCCGGATCGAGAAACCGAATCTCAAACGTATGATCGCCGACCGTGCCGCTCTGCCGGACGAGCTGATAGAGTCGATGTTCGGTGACGGTGCCGTTGCCCTCCGCGTCGACGTCGGCGCCGTGGTCGGCGCCCGGCGCCTTGCCGTCGATCAGGATATGGAAACGCATCGGCTTTCCGTCTGGGCCCGGCCCGAGCACGAGGTGAAGATCGCGGGCGTGGAAGCGAAATTCGATCGTCCCGCCCGGCGCATCGAGTACGGCACGTTGATCTTCGATCGTCCAGTTTCCCGTCAGCCCCCATTGGTTCAACTGCAGTCGCGGGGCGAGCCCGTAGACATGCGGCTTGTTTGCCACAGCCGGATCAGTTGACGTGAAATTCTGCGCACGCTCATAGCCGATATAGGTTTCCGGCGACTGCACGTCCGCCATATCGGCGGCCGCTTCGGCGCCGCTCGCCGCGACGTTCACGATATTGCCGGTAATGCCAGTCTTGCCGGCCTCGGCGAGCAGTTGCTGGATGACCTTCTCGGATTCGGCGTAGTCGCCTTCGCCGAAATGATGATGCCGGATCCGCCCTTCGGCATCGATGAAGTAGTGCGCCGGCCAATACTCGTTATTGAAGCCGTTCCAGATCGCGTAATTGTTGTCGATTGCGATTGGATAATCGAGATCCAGTTCCTTCACCGCGCGCCGCACGTTGTCGATGTCTTTTTCGAAGGCAAACTCCGGCGCGTGCACGCCGATGACCACGAGGCCCTTGTCTTTGTATTTGTCGGCCCAGGCGCGCACATAGGGAAGCGAGCGTAGGCAATTGATGCAGGAATAGGTCCAGAAATCGACCAGCACTACCTTTCCGCGCAGGGCTTGCGCGGTCAGCGGCGGCGAATTCAGCCAAGCGACGGCGCCGGAAAGCGCCGGCAAATTCCCCTCGATCGGAAGATCGTCGATCCCTGCCGTCGGCTTGGCCGCCATAGCGACGCCCGCCATCATGTCGGGGTTGCCGTTCATCGCCAGGGAAGGAGCTTGCGGCTTGGCGTGCGCTTTATCGATAAGCGCCTGTTCGACAGCGGCGGTCGGCGCCGCCGAGAGGCGATTGAGAAAACCCGTATCGAGCCCGAGCGCGATCGCCGCGACGCCGGCAAGAACGGCAAGCCCCAGCCCGCGCCGAATCCATTCCCCGGCGCCAAGCGAGCGTTTCATCGCGGTGAAGACTCGCCCGCCAATCAACAAAGCGACGGCGAGCGACGTAGCGGCGCCCGCGGCATAGGCAAGCAGCAGGGCCGAGGTTTTGGCATTGGCGCCTTGCAATGCCGCGCCGGTGAGCACGAGACCGAGAATGGGCCCGGCGCAAGGCGCCCAAAGCAGGCCGGTCGCGATCCCGAGCGCGAAAGACGGCGCGATCGATCCGCTTGCGCGTGTCTCGTCTGCGGCGGCCTTTTGCGAGAGCCGCGCGCCAAGCGCGACGAGCGGCCAGGTGAGCCGGTCCGCCAGTCGCGGAAAGAGCAGGGTCGCTCCGAACAGCGCCAGGAGCGCGAGCGCGGCAGCCCGCCCATATTGATTGGTCGCGACCGCCCAACCGCCCCCGACAGCCGCCAGACTTGCGACCGCCGCGAACGTTAGCGCCATCCCGAAGAGCAGCGGCAGGCCGCTCTTGACGAAGGGTTGGTCGGCTCGCGCGAAGACGAAGGGCAGAACCGGCAGGATGCACGGGCTGAGGATCGTCAACACGCCGCCGAGATAGGAAACGAGAAGCAAAATCATCGTTTTTCCTCAGCCAGCCGCGCCGGGCACGAATTTCAGTGCGAGCCCATTCATGCAGTAGCGCAGGCCGGTCGGCGGCGGCCCATCTTCGAAGACATGGCCGAGATGGCCGCCGCAGCGATGGCAGGAGACCGCGGTGCGTGTCATGCCGAGCGAATGGTCCTGCGCGACATCGACGGCCCCATCGAGCGGCTTCCAGAAACTCGGCCAGCCGGTGCCGCTTTCGAACTTCGTCTTCGACGAAAACAGCGGCAGATCGCAGCCGGCGCAAGTAAACGTCCCGGCGCGGTGCTCTTGCAGTAGCGGGCTGGTGAACGGCCGCTCCGTTCCTTGCTGGCGCAAAACGTCGTATTGCGCGGGCGTCAGAAGCTTGCGCCATTCCGTGTCGCTATGGGTGACTGCATAGACGGGCGCCGCCTTGGCAGGCTCGGATCGTCCCATCCGGCCGATGATCAGCGCCGCTATTCCTGCGGCGCCCGCGGCGAAAACGTGTCGGCGCGTGAGCATCGTTAAACCTCCCATAAATATCAACGTCCTAGCAAATACGACCGCGAAGCGGCCGAGGTTCCGGCCGGTATTTCCATTGCCAATCCGAGATACGAATCCGGAAGCGATTTGGTTACGCGGCGGGGATCACATGGTGGTGATGGCCGCGGCCTATTTCAACGGCCTTCGATTGGGAGCGCCGGGACGATTCTGGCCTGGTGGAGTCCGTCTGCTTCGACGCCAAGATCACGTAGGAAGTTTAAACGAATCTTGCTACAGCCGAAACATGTTCAACCGGCTCTACCGCTGGACTCTGGCGCTTGCCGAAAGCCGGCACGCGCCTTTGGCGTTGGGGCTCGTCGCCTTCGCGGAAAGTTCGTTCTTTCCGATCCCGCCCGACGCGATCCTGGTGCCGATGTCGCTCGCCAGGCCGAAGCGGGCGCCGTTCTATGCGCTAATCGCGACGCTTGCTTCGGTCGCGGGCGGTCTGCTTGGCTACGCCATTGGCGCATTTCTGTTTGCGACGGTCGGCAAATGGCTGATCGATCTCTATGGCTACGGGCCGCGCATCGCGGAGATGCGCGCCGTCTATGCGCATTGGGGCTGGGCGTTCATTTTGGTCAAGGGCATCACGCCAATCCCGTTCAAGATCGTGACGATCACCAGCGGGCTGCTTGCCTACAGCCTGCCGCTGTTCGTGCTCTTCTCGCTGATTACGCGCGGCACGCGCTTCTTTCTTCTGGCGGCGCTGCTCAACCGCTATGGGGCGCCGATCAACGCCGTGCTCGAAAGATATTTCGGCTATTTTCTTCTGCTGTTCATTGCCGCCGTGATCCTCGGCTTTTTCGTCGCGACGCGTTGGATGTGAGCCGTGCTTGACGCGCTTCGCGCCGCTGTCGCCATCTTGTTCGTCGCCGCGGCGACGATCGCCGGCGCTTTCGTCTTCCAGGCGTTGGGCTACACGCCGTGCGAACTCTGCCTCAAGGAGCGCATTCCCTATTACATCGGTATCTCGGTCGCCGTGCTGACGATCGTACTTACGACGCGCGTCCCGCGCCGCGTGCTGACGGTAGCCTTTTGCGCACTGTTTGTGATTTTCGCGGCAAGCGCGCTCTTCGGCGCCTATCATGCCGGCGTCGAATGGGGCTTTTGGCCGGGGCCTTCGAGCTGCACGGGCTCGATCGCCAAGGCGGGTTCGATGCAAGAATTCCTGCGCCAGCTTCACACGGTAAAAGTGGCGCGCTGCGACGCTCCCGCGCTCCGCATCCTCGGCCTGTCGCTCGCCGGCTGGAACGCGATGATTTCGGCGGCGCTGGCGGGAATCGCGGCGTGGGGGCTGCGGACAAAATAACAATATCCCTTCTACCGCTTGCCAGGCATTCAGACTTAAGAAGGGCTTGGAGATTAGCCGCGCCGTCATTGCGAGCGAAGCGAAGCCATTCGCTTTGACTTGCGAAGAGAAGGACAGTCGCTACATTTCCCCTTCAGCCACAAGCCCGCATCGGTTCGACACCTTATCCTTCCGCCATCATCCTCGCCCGCGCTCTCATCTTTTCCGTCGCGCTCTTCAATTGCCCGCAGGCGGCGAGGATATCGCGGCCGCGCGGCGTGCGAACGGGACTGGCATAGCCGGCATTGAAGACAATCTCGGAGAACGCCTCGATCTTCTCCCAATCCGAGCACTCGTATTTCGTGCCGGGCCAGGGATTGAACGGGATCAGATTGATCTTCGCCGGGATGCTTTTGAGCAACCGCACCAGCTCGCGCGCTTCGGCGGGCGAATCGTTGACTCCCTTCAGCATCACATATTCGAAGGTGATGCGCCGCGCATTCGAGGCGCCCGGATAGGCGCGGCAGGCGGCGAGGAGTTCCTTCAGCGGATATTTCTTGTTGAGCGGCACAAGCTTGTCGCGCAACTCATCGCATATCGCATGCAGCGAGATCGCCAGCATAGACCCTGCCTCTGCGCCAAGCCTTTCGATCTGCGGCACCACGCCGGCCGTCGAGACGGTGATCCGCCGCTTGGAGACTGATAGACCGTCGCCGTCGGCGAGCACGCCCACGGAATCGCGCACGTTCTCGAAGTTGAACAACGGCTCGCCCATGCCCATGAACACCACGTTGGTGATCAGGCGGCTGTCGCCGCGCGGCAGCAGACCGCCTTCAGGCGGCGTAAGCCCGGGAAAATCGCCGAGCCGCTCGCGCGCCACGACGATCTGGCCGACGATCTCCGCCGCGGTGAGATTGCGCACCAGCTTCTGCGTGCCGGTATGGCAGAAGCTGCAGGTGAGCGTGCAGCCCACTTGGCTCGAAATGCACAGCGTGCCGCGGTCGCTCTCCGGGATATAGACGCATTCGATCTCAGCGCCTTTGTCGTTGGCATTGACCGGTGCAAAACGCAGCAGCCATTTGCGCGTGCCGTCTTGCGAGATCTGTTCGGCGACGACTTCGGGCCGTGCCAGGCTGTAATGCGCCGCGAGCTCGGCGCGCAACGGCTTGCCGACGTTCAGCATCGGGTCGAAGTGCGTCGCACCTTGGAAATAGAGCCAATGCCAAAGCTGGCCGACACGCATCCTGATCTCGCGCTCGGGCACGCCGTGGCGGGCGAGGAGCGCGGCAAGCTCCTTTCGCGTCGCGCCGACCAGCGAGGGTAGCGCCGGCTTTGCGGCACGATCTTGCGAAGTTTCGTGAAAATTCATGCGCGCCTTCTATCACGCCCCGCCGTCATTCTCCAAAGAAGGCTTCCGCTCCTTCGTTCCCAAGGCGTCGGCAAGGCGCAACTTCGCGGAGCCTGGCTTGAGCGGCTTTTGCTGGCTTTCGTGCGGCGCCCAGCCGGAAAGGAAAATGAGTTCGAAGGTGGCACGCAGCCGGCCGTCCGCGTCGGCGTAGTCGCGCGCGTAAATCTCCGCGGCGCACAGGAAAATTCGCCGCGACGTAGGCCGGCGCAGCCGTTCGACGAGCACGTTGGTCGCGCCCATGCCGCGCAGATCGGCGAGCAGCGCGAATAGATGCGCATAGCGTACCGTCAGCGGCTCGACGTCGGCGACGGGCAGGGCGAAACCCGCCCGCTGCAGCAGGCCGCCCATGTCGCGCACGTCGGCGAACGGCGCAACCCGCGGCGAGGTGCCGCCGGCGATCTCGATTTCCGCTGCCGCGAGCGCGGCGCGCAATTCTTCGAGACTTCTGCCGCCGAGCAGGCATCCGAGGAACAGCCCGTCGGGCCGCAAAGACCGGCGGATCTGCGCCAGCGCGCCGGGCAGATCATTGACGTTCTGCAAAGCCAGCGCCGAGACGGCGAGATCGAACGAGGCGGGCTTGAACGGCAAGAGTTCTTCGTCGCCGACGACGCGCTGTAGGGGAGCCGGACCGAGCCCGGCGGCGAGCGGCGCAAGCCGCGTCACGCGCGCCCCGCCTTCCGCGAGCCGCAGGGCAAGTCCCGGCAGCGGCGTAGCGAGGTCGGCGATCGCCGTAAAGCGCCGCTTCACCGCGCCGAGCCGCTCGCAGATTTCCCCAGCCGCCCGGTCGAGCAGGAACGCGGCGGGTCCGGCGGCGAGCGCACGGGCCAGCCGGCGGCGCTGCAGGATGCGATCGAAAATCAGAAAATCCCGCATGCGGTTCTCGATCTCGCGGCAGACAAGGAAAAGCGCAGCATACCGCGGCTGACGTTCCGCCGAACCTGCCTTATGCTTTGTCCCATGGCTTACGACATCGCCGAAAATCCCCGGGATCGGGCCGCCGCGCCAGGGTCCGCCGCGCTCCATGCGTTGCGGCGCGCCGCCGCCGTCGCGCGCGATCATCTTCGCCGGCTCGACGGGGCGGCGCTCGACCTCGTTTTTCCGCCGGTCTGTCTCGCCTGCCGCAAGGTGACGAACGGGCACGGCGCACTTTGCGCCGCCTGCTGGAGCCGCATCCACTTCATTGGGCAGCTCTATTGCGAGCGGCTCGGGACGCCCTTTCCGTACGATCTCGGCATCGAAGGTCTGCAATCGCCGGAGGCGATCGCCAACCCAGAGGTCTATGCCCACACGCGCCATGGCGCGGTTCGAAGACGACCCGGCGCGCACTCTCGTGCATCGCCTCAAAGTATAGCGACCGGATGGAGCTTGCGAAGCCGCTGGACCTCTGGATGGCGCGCGCCTCAGGCAAAAAGGTCGATCCGTTCGTGCTCACCCGCGTCAAACCCACCATGCCGCAGGTTGGGCTTTCGCGCGCCCAGCGCGCCGACAACTTGCAGGGCGCCTTCGCGGTGCCGGAGGAGGCACGGCTGTCGGTCGAAGGGCACGCCATCTTACTCGTCGACGACGTGGCGACCACTGGCGCGACACTCAACGCCGCGGCGCGCGCTTTGCTTCGTGCCGGGGCGAGGCGCGTCGACGTGCTGGTCTTCGCGCGGGTTGTGAGGGGTGCCTGAACTCCCCATATTTTGCAGCATGGCCGATTCGATGTCCTCTCCCGAGATCCGCATCTATACGACGCGCACCTGTCCCTATTGCCGGATGGCGAAGGAACTTTTGCAAAGGCGCAACCTGGAATTCGCGGAGATCCGGGTCGACGAGGACTTCGAAGCGCGCGCCGAGATGATGGCCAAGTCGCACGGCCGCAGAACGGTCCCACAGATCTTTTTCGGCGACCTGCATATCGGCGGCTGCGAGGAGCTCTATGAACTGCACAGCAGCGGCAAGCTCGATGCGCTCCTCGCCGAACGGGCGCGCGATTAGCGCTTCCGTTCCGCCGCGATCATATAGTTCACGTCCATGTCGCGGCTCTCCTGCCACTGACCGCGCAACGGGTTGAACACGACGCCGGTCTCGCCGACGACATGCAGCCCCGCGGCATTAAGCGCGCTCGCGAGTTCGCGCGGCGTGACGAAATGCTGCCAGTTATGCGTGCCTTTCGGCAGCCAGCCCAGCACGTATTCGGCGCCGAGGATCGCGAACGCGTAGCTTTTCAGAGTGCGGTTGAGCGTCGCCACGACAAGCATTCCGTTTGGCCGCACCAGGCGTGCGGCGGTCGCGAGAAATGCCTTCGTGTCGCGCACATGCTCGACGACTTCCATGGCGAGCACGGCGTCGAAGTCCTTGCCTTGCCCGGCGAGCGCTTCGGCCGTGGTGCAGAGATAGTCGATGGCAAGTCCAACCTGCTCGGCGTGGCGGCGGGCGACCGCGATATTGGTCGGGGCGGGATCGATCGCCGTCAGCGCGGCGCCGAGCCGGCACAAAGCTTCGGAAAGAATTCCGCCGCCGCAGCCGATGTCGAGAATGGCAAGCTCGGCGAGCGGCCGGCTTATCGACGGTTCGGGAAGCGAGGCGCGGAAATGTTCACCGAGGAGCCGGCTGAGGAAGGCGACCCGGACCGGATTGAATTGATGCAGCGCCCGCATCGGGCCAAGCGGATTCCACCAGGTCTCGGCGAGCCGATCGAAACGGGCGACCTCCTCGGGGTCGACGCTCGGTCCGTCCTGCGGCTGCATGCCGTCCTCCACGCGCAACGAGGGGCAAATTGAACTCGGGCGCCCGGTAGTGTATAGGCGGCGCAACCCTGCGGCGCGAGCGCTTCGGTCGCCGCGCCTGCCGATCCAGCACCGATCCTAGGAAGGCCCGCCGGACCCTATGGCCCGCCTCGTGATGAAATTCGGCGGTACTTCCGTCGCCGGAATGGATCGCATCCGCAACGCCGCCCGCCACGTGAAGCGCGAAGTCGATGCCGGTGCGCAAGTGGCCGTGGTCGTTTCTGCGATGGCCGGCAAGACGGACGAGCTCGTGGCGCTCTGCCGCGATGCCTCGCCGCATTTCGACCGGCGCGAATACGATTCCGTGGTCGCCTCCGGCGAACAAGTGACGGCGGGACTGCTCGCCATCGCCCTGCAAAGCATCGGCGTCGCGGCGCGCTCCTGGCAAGGTTGGCAAATTCCGATCCTGACGACGCAGACGCCGGGCGCGGCGCGGATCAGCGGCATCGACGGCGAGCGGATCGTCGCCAACCTCGTCGCGCGCAACGAGGTCGCGGTTATCGCCGGCTTCCAAGGGCTCAGCAAGGGAACGGGCCGGGTGACGACGCTCGGGCGCGGCGGATCGGATACGAGCGCCGTGGCGGTCGCCGCCGCTATCAAGGCCGACCGCTGCGATATATATACGGATGTGGACGGGATCTACACGACCGACCCTCGCGTCGTCCCGAAGGCGCGCCGGCTCGATCGCGTCGCCTACGAGGAAATGTTGGAGATGGCCTCGCTCGGCGCGAAGGTAATGCAGGTGCGCTCCGTGGAGCTTGCCATGCTGAAGAAGGTGAAGACAGTCGTACGTTCGTCGTTCGAGAATCCGGACAGCCCGCGCTCCGGCACATTGATCTGTGACGAGGAGGACATCGTGGAGCAGCAGGTGGTTACCGGCATCGCGTTCTCGCGCGACGAGGCGCAGATTACCTTGCGCCGCGTTGCCGACCGGCCGGGCGTCGCGGCGGCGATCTTTTCGCCGCTCGCCGAGGCGGGCATCAACGTCGATATGATCGTGCAGGTTGCCTCCGACGACACGGTGACGACCGATATTACGTTTACGGTCGGGAGCGGCGATTTCGACCGCGCCAAGGCGATTCTCGAAAAGACCAAAGCGCAGATCGGCTATGCTGCATTGCAAGGGGCTGGCGGCGTGGCCAAGGTCTCGGCAATCGGCATCGGCATGCGCAGCCATTCGGGCGTGGCCGCGATCGCGTTCCAGGCGCTCTCCGAGAAGGGCATCAATATCAGGGCGATCACCACCTCGGAGATCAAAATTTCCGTGCTGATCGACACCGCCTATACGGAACTCGCGGTGCGCACGCTGCACGCGATTTACGGTCTCGACGAAGCTTAGTTCGGCGGTCCGCGGTGCCGCGCCTTGCGCTCGCGGTCCGGAGTTTGCTTTAGCTATGGATAAGCTATGGGCGGCATCGCGGCTGCGATGCGTGGTCGTATTGCGGTTATCCGCTGCCGATAGGCTTGTCGGCGGCGGTCGTCTTAACTTATTGCTTTGGGACATTTTCCAGGCGAGAGGCCGCGGAGCGGCCTCAATGGTTGGGAATCATCCAAAGGAACGCGCCTCCGGAGTGACTCGGCATGACCGATCTCCAGCGTGAGGCTCCTGAAAAGGAAATCGCCATGCGGGGCCCCGTCGGCGGACCGCGACTGCTATTGCGACGGCTTCGCGAAGTCATGGCGGAGCCGATCAGTCCGCAGGAACGGCTCGACAAGATCGTCATTCACATCGCCGCCAACATGGTGGCGGAGGTGTGCTCGGTCTATGTGCTGCGCGCCGACGGTCGGCTCGAACTGTTTGCGACCGAAGGCTTGAACCACGAAGCCGTCCACCTGACGACGATGCGCAAGGGCGAAGGCCTCGTCGGCCTGATCGCCGAGACCGCCGAACCTTTGGCGCTCGCCGACGCGCAGCATCATCCTTCGTTCTCCTACCGGCCGGAGACCGGCGAGGAGATCTACTCTTCGTTTCTCGGCGTGCCGATCCTGCGCGGCGGCGTCACGCTCGGCGTGCTGGTCGTGCAAAACCGCGTGCGGCGCATCTATCCCGAAGAAGAGATCGAAGCGCTGCAGACGACGGCGATGCTGCTCGCCGAGATCGTCGCCTCGGGCGAATTGCAGGCAATCGGCCTGCTCGACGCGGAAATGGCGCTGCATCGGCCGCTGGCGCTCAAGGGCGTGCCGATCGCCGAAGGCGTCGGCCTCGGGCACGTGGTGCTGCATGAGCCGCGCATCATCGTCAAGCAGCTTGTCGCCGAAGACGTGAAGGCCGAGACCGAACGGCTCGAAGCGGCCATCGACGCGGTGCGTCAATCGATCGACCAGCTGATCGAACGCGGCGATGTCGGCCCCGGCGAACATCGCGAAGTGCTCGAGGCGTTCCGCATGTTCGCCTACGATCGAGGCTGGATCCGCCGACTGCGCGAAGCGGTCGCCACCGGCCTCACCGCGGAGGCGGCGGTCGAACGCGTGCAGAGCGACGCGCGCGCCAAGCTGCAACGCCAGACGGACCCCTATATGCGCGAGCGCCTTCACGACCTCGACGATCTCGCCAATCGCCTCCTCCATCAGCTCGCCGGCCGCAGCTTCGTTACGGCGCACGCGGATTTGCCGGAGAACGCGATCATCGTGGCGCGCACCATGGGGCCGGCGGCGCTGCTCGATTACGATCGCAGCAAATTGCGTGGTGTGGTACTCGAAGACGCGGGAGCGTCGAGCCACGTCGCCATCGTGGCGCGGGCGCTGGGAATCGCGACAGTCGGCGAGGTAACGAATATCGTCGGCTTCGTCGAACCGGGCGACGCGTTGATCGTCGACGGAACGTCCGGCGACGTACATATCCGGCCGCCCCAGGACATCGAGAACGCCTATGCCGAGAGGGCGCGGCTGCGCGCCCGCCGCCAGGAGCAATATCACAAGCTGCGCGACAAGGCCGCCGTCACCAAGGACGGCGTCGAGATCGAACTGCACATGAACGCCGGACTGCTCGTCGATCTGCCGCACGTCAAAGAAACGGGTGCCGCATCGATCGGCCTCTTCCGCACCGAATTGCAGTTCATGATCGTCTCGCAATTTCCGGGCATGCGCCAGCAGCAGGCGTTCTACAAAGCCGCTTTCGACGCGGTGCCGGGCAAGCCCATCACCTTCCGCACCCTCGACATCGGTTCCGACAAAGTGCTCCCCTACATGACCAAGGTCGAAGAGGAGAATCCGGCGCTCGGCTGGCGGGCGATCCGGATCGGCCTCGACCGGCCGGCATTGCTGCGCATGCAGTTGCGGGCGCTGCTCAGAGCCGGCGCCGACCGCCAAGTGCGCATCATGTTCCCGATGATCGCGACGGTCGCCGAATTCGAGACCGCGAAGGGGCTCGTCGAGCGCGAGGTCGCCTATTTGAAGCGCCACGCATACCGCCCGCCCAGCGACCTCAAGCTCGGCGCGATGGTGGAAGTGCCGGCGATCCTGTGGCAGCTCGACGAGGTCTGCGCGCGCGCCGACTTCCTTTCGGTTGGCACCAACGATCTCATTCAATATCTGTTTGCCGCGGACCGCGACAACAAGCGCGTCGCCGGACGCTTCGACCCGCTCTCGGCGCCCATTCTGCGCGCCTTGAAAACTGTCGTCGAGAAAGCAGCCGCCAGCAAAACGCCGTTGACGCTGTGCGGCGAGATGGCCGGAAAGCCGATCGACGCACTGGCGTTGTTGGCGATCGGCTATCGTTCTCTCTCCATGTCGCCCGCTTCCATCGGGCCGGTGAAGGCGATGATTTTGGCGACCGATCTCGAGGTGGCCGGTAAATTCGTCAGCGACCTCATCGAAGCGCACGACGCCGCCCATTCGCTGCGCGACGAGCTCAATCGCTTCGCCGCGGCGCATCGCATTCCGGTGTAATCGGCCGCTTTCCATGCACTTCGGCCCCGGGGAAGAGCATCCAATGCCCTTCTCAAGGCGCATGTTACGTCTTAATCTTAATTGGTTGTCCCTTACTTCGTTTCGCTCTCATGCTGCCGCAAGAAAAGCTCGATCTTATCCTGCGCCGCCACGCCGAAATTTCCGATCGGCTCGTGGCCGGTCCGGAATCCTCGGTGTTTGTCGCTCTGTCGCGCGAGCTTGCCGAGATCGACGATGTCGTCGCGGTAATCCGAGAGTATCGCGCCGCACAGAAAGACGTCGCCGGCGTCGAATCAGTTCTCGCCGATCCCACGCTCGATCCGGAAATGCACGCGCTCGCCGAAGCCGAACGGCAGGAATCGCGCGGCAGGCTGGCGGCGCTCGAGCAAAAGCTCCGGATCGCGCTTCTGCCCAAGGACGCGGCCGACGAAAAGAGCGCGATCCTCGAAATTCGCGCCGGCACCGGCGGCGACGAGGCGGCGCTGTTTGCCGGCGATCTCTTCCGCATGTACCAGCGTTACGCGGAGCTCAAGGGCTGGCGCGTCGAAATCGTTTCGGCGAGCGAAGGTTCGCTCGGCGGCTTCAAGGAAATCGTCGCCGAGATCGAGGGCCGCGGCGTCTTCGCGCGGCTGAAATTCGAGTCGGGTGCCCACCGCGTGCAGCGCGTTCCGGAAACCGAAACGCAGGGCCGCATTCACACCTCGGCAGCCACCGTCGCAGTGCTGCCGGAAGCTGAAGGTATCGACGTCGATATCAACGAAGCCGACCTCAGGATCGATACGATGCGCGCCCAGGGCGCCGGCGGCCAGCACGTCAATAAGACGGAATCGGCGATCCGCATCACGCATCTGCCGACCAATACGATTGTCTTCGTGCAGGACGAGCGCTCGCAGCACAAGAACCGCGCACGGGCGATGGCGCTGTTGCGCGCGAGACTCTACGACATGCAGCGGCAAAAGCGCGATTCGGAGCGTGCTGCGGATCGGCGCGCGCAGGTGGGCTCCGGCGATCGTTCCGAGCGCATCCGCACCTACAATTTCCCGCAAGGCCGCGTCACCGATCACCGCATCAACCTGACGCTCTACAAGCTCGACAAGGTCCTGGGCGGCGAGGCGCTCGACGAAATCATCGATGCGTTGACCACGCATCGCCAGGCGGAATTGCTGGCTAGCGAGAAATAAGCCCGGCGGTTTCGAGCGGCAGATCTCATCAATCGACGAATGGTTTGTCGCGCGTTTCCTGCGAAACGGCGGGCGGCTTTCGCCGCGACAGCAGGCTCACGAAAACCCCGGCGAGAAACGCATCGAGCGCGGCGAAGATCGCGTTGCGGGCGATCTCGTCCGGCGCCCAGGCGCCATGATGCGTAAGAACAAACGCGGCGATTACTAAGAGTGCCACAAGCAAAGCTGCCAGCGCGCCGAGCGATGTCGCTTGTCTGACGACAGTCAAGGCGACGAGCGGCGCAACCAGCGCCGCGGAAATCGCTAACGCGAGCGCGATGCACAGCCGCGGATCGTCCGCGCCGTGTGTAAGTCCGATGGCCGAACCGGCGATGAGAAACAGTGCAAGGCCGCGCGCATACGCCAGCCGCCGGCTCGCCGGCCCGAATCGGCGCCGTTTATGGGCGAAAATATCGTGGCCGAAGCTGGTCGCGAACGATTGTACGCCCGCCGCCGCGACGCCGATGCCGAGCGCGATCGCAAAGACGGCGGCAAGGCCCGCCAGCGTCGGCCCCACGTGCCGCAGCGAGGGAAGATTTTCGAGGAGATAGCGGGCGTCGACGCCGACGTCTTGCAGCCGCAAGATCCCGCTGAAGCCGGCTTCCGATCCGCAGGCGGCGGCGATCTCGCTCGAAACGGCGGAATTTATGCCACAGATCGAAATTGCGCCATGTCTGCTCGCCGCGAGAACGTCGGCGGGAAGATTGGCGGGCGCGCGCCCGACCAGCGCCGCGTCGAGCGCCAGAGTCGAGCGGGCCATGGTCAGGGTCGCGAGCGCCGCGATGAGCCCGACGAAGACAAACGCGAAGAAGCCGCTGCGCAACGTGCCGGCCCGATCGCGGCTGCCGAGCACCGGCAGCGGCGCCAGCGTCGCAAGTCCGAGCGCGAGAGTGGCCATGATGGCGGGCTCCGTCGGCAGATGTTGGCCCGTGCCGCTTACTTCGCCGAACCGGGCCAGCGCGACCGAAAGCGGCGTCGTCTCGCGCGTCGCCGATAGGGCAAGCGGCAGGCCGAGCGCCGCCAGCGTCACGACCGCGGTTCCCACTGCAAGCCAGATCACCCCGGAAAGTCCGCCCGGTACGATCAACAGGACGAGCAGGATTCCAAGCACCGTCGCGCCAAACGCAGAGTTCGCGCCGGTCACGGCAAGGAAGGCGCGCAGTGCGACCCCATAGCCGCCCATGGTGACGAGCACCGCGCAGAGCGCGGCGATCACTGCGATCGCGATGCGCGCTCCGGGGTACGGAAAGCGCGATGCCGCGAGATCGACGATCGAGGAAGCGCCGCAGTGGCGCAGGTACGGACCCGTCGCGAACGCCGCGCCGAAGAGACCGAGCGCAAATCCCGCCGCCGGCGAAAAAAAGCCCACGCTCTGCGGCAAGGGCGGCAGGAACGGCAGGAACAAGCCCGCCGAAATCCCCGCATAGGCAAGTCCCGCGTAGGGCGGCGGCAAGGTGCCCGCGTAAAATTCGGCCGGACGCATGGTGCGCAACAACGCGATGGCGATCAGGAACTCGGAGAATACGAGCGCGGCGACGCAAGCCTTGAGCGCGCTATCGGGCAAGCCGACGCGCTCCAGCAACGCCAGAAGACCCAAGCCGACCGCGAAGGTGGCGAGCGCGAAGCTGAAGCCGCCGTCGATGCGGGTCCGAAGGAGGCTGGCGGCGGTATCCTGCTCGGTCACGACAGATCCAAAGGGAAGCGCTTGCCAGGCGCGGCGCGGCGGTCGAGAATAGCGGAAGTCGCGCCGTTCCGCACGGCGGATTGAGACATCGCATGAGCGAAGAAACAAAACCGGCATCGGCCTGGACGACGCCCCCGGTGGGCGCGCCACGTTGGCGGCGGGAGACGCCGCTGGCGCGTTTTTTGGGCGGCACGCCGGGAAGCGTCGCACTAAGGTTGTTCTTTCTGTCGTTGATCGTCGGCGCGCTGCTGATGTGGCTCGACATCCGGCCGGCCGATCTCGTTGAAGACGTGGTACGCTTCGCGCGGCGCATCTGGGCGCTGGGCTTTGACGCGTTGCGCGAGATGGGCGACTATATCCTGGCCGGCGCGATGATCGTGATACCGATCTGGCTCATCGCGCGGCTTCTCAATTGGCGCGGGCCGGCGTAAGGCGCATTCCCTTTCCCGGGCGGACGACGATCCCTCACTTGAGATTCCCGTCGGCAACTCTCGCTTCGGCCCAATCCTCGGCCGCCCTGCCGCGCGCTTCCGCGAGCCGCTTAAGGCCCGCCGCCTCGATTTTGGTGACGAGTCCGCGTTTGATTTCTTCGACGAGCCGCGGCCCCTCGAAGACGAGTGCCGAATAAAGCTCGATGAGGCTGGCGCCCGCCTCGATCTTCGCGAATGCGGTTTCCGCGTCCTCGACGCCGCCGATGCCGATCAGCGGAAATTGATTCTCGACGCGCAGATAAGCTTGCGCGAGGAGCCGCGTCGAAGGCGTGAACAGCGGCCGTCCGGAAAGGCCGCCTTGCTCCTTGGCGCGTTCCGCATCGATAAGGTCGGGCGGCCGCGACAGCGTCGTATTCGAGATGGCGAGCCCGTCGATGCGATGCGCGCGGCACACTTGCACGATGCCGTCGAGTTCTTCGAGCGTCAGATCGGGGGCGATCTTGACGATGACAGGACGGCGCAGCGGCGCCGCATCGCGCGCCGCCAGTACGCGCGGCAGCAGATCGTTCAGCGCTTGCTGGCGCTGCAGATCGCGCAGCCCGGGCGTATTCGGCGAGGAAATATTGATGACGAAGAACTGCGCGACGTAGGTGAAAGCCTCGATGCCTGCCACGTAATCAGCGATGCGATCC
Source organism: Xanthobacteraceae bacterium (assembly GCA_030037105.1). The sequence goes on along the minus strand of JASHRY010000113.1, from coordinate 10,275 downwards.
TCGGAATCTCGATTGGCGCCGAGGTTTACGGCGACGATGCCGGGAGCGCGGTGCGCGGCCAGCCGGCGATGCACGGCTTTGCAGCCGGCGTTGTTGAAGCCGAGCCGATTGACGACCGCGCGGTCGTCGCGCAGCCGGAATACGCGCGGGCGCGGATTGCCGCGTTGCGGGCGCGGCGTCACTGTGCCCACTTCGACGAACGCAAAGCCGAGCCGCAACATCGCGTCGGCCACTTCGCCGTTCTTGTCGAATCCCGCCGCGAGGCCGAGCGGATTGGGAAATGTAAGGCCGAAGGCGCTCACCGCGAGACGCGGATCGTCCGGCCACGGCGCGGCCAGCGGCAAGAGCCGCAGGGCGCGGATCGTCAACCGATGCGCGAATTCGGGCCGCAGCCGCAGCAACAGCGGCCGCGCGATCGTCTCGTAGAGAAAGAGCGGCGCGCTCAAGCGACGAAATCTTGCAAGGAAAGCGGTACTCTCACGACTTCTCCCCCTTAATGCTGGATGGCTCCTCCGGCGTCAGATGAAATACGTTTTCTTCCGCCGGGAAATGCTTCTCGTGCACGTCGCGAACATAGTTTGCCAGGGCCGTGCCGATCTCTGCCCCGAGTTCCGCGTAACGGCGGTTGTGGCGGAAATTCCCTCCGGTGATGCCGAGCAAATCGTTGACGACCAGCACCTGGCCGTCGGTCATGCGTCCCGCGCCGATGCCGATGGTCGGCGCGGCGATCGCTTTCGTGATGCGCGCCGCGACCTCTTCCGGGATCAGTTCGAGCACTAGCAGGGAAACGCCAGCGCGGTCGAGCGCCTGCGCGTCGGCGAGTAGTTGCGCGGCTTCCTCGGTAGAGCGGCCCTTCAGCCGCATCTCCGGGTGATGCTGCGGCTCGAGTCCGAGGTGGCCGGCGCAGGCGATACCGGCCGCGGTCAAAGCCGCGGCGATCTCGGCGCGCGGCCCTTCGAACTTCACCAAATCGGCGCCGGCCTCGACCAGGCGTTTGGCGTTTGTCACCGCCGCGGCGGGCGAATCGTAGCTGCCGAAAGGTAGGTCGACGAGGATCGGCGTCTCAGGCGCGCCGCGCCGCACGGCGCGCACGTGGTGGGCGATATCGGCGAGCGTCACTTCCTTTTCGCTCGTGTAGCCCAATACGTTCGTGCCCACGCTGTCGCCCACGAGGATGACGTCGATTCCTGCCGCGGCCTCGGCCTTGGCAGTTGGGTAATCGTAGGCGGTGAGCACGGCGATCAGTCTGCCCTGCTTTTTCTCCAAAAATGTCGCTTTGCTCATGCCGGTCGAAAGCTCGCGCAGCGTTCTGTGAATCCTGTGGACAGCCCTACCCGGGTTCGTGCTGCTTATCTATAGTGGCCCGCCGCGAACCCAAAGGCGCCGATGCGATTCCCCGCTTCCTTTCTCGATGAGCTCAAATCGAGGCTGCCCGTCTCCGATGTCGTGCGCACGCGCGTCAAACTGACGAAAGCCGGCCGCGAATGGCGCGGGCTCTCGCCATTCAACGCCGAGCGTACGCCGTCTTTTTTCGTCAATGACCAGAAAATGGCGTGGTTCGACCATTCCGCCGGCAAAAACGGCAATATCTTCGATTTCGTGATGGAAACCGAAGGCTTAAGTTTTCCCGAGGCGGTCGCGCGCCTGGCCGAGCAGGCCGGAATCGCATTGCCGCGCGTCTCCCCCGAGGCGGAGGCGCGCGAGAAAGAGCGCGCCAGCCTTTACGACGTACTCGAGCTGGCGGCGAAATATTTTGCCGCCGAACTTGCCGGACGCGCCGGCGCAAAGACACGCGATTATCTGGCCGAGCGCGGGCTGAAGCCGGATATCCAGGCGGAATTCCGGTTGGGCTACGCCGAGCCGGAGAAATATGCGCTGCGCGATCATCTCGCCGGTAAAGGCGTCGGCGTCGAGGCGATGATCGAAGCGGGGCTGCTAATCCACGGCGAGGACATCGCCGTCCCTTACGATCGTTTCCGCGATCGCCTGATGTTTCCGATCGCCGACCGGCGCGGCCGCGTCATCGCGTTCGGCGGGCGCGCGCTCGGCGCCGACGTACAGCCCAAGTATCTCAACTCGCCGGAAACGACGCTCTTCCACAAAGGCGCGATCCTCTACAACCACGACAAAGCGCGCCAAGCCGCGCACGAACGCGGCGCGGTGATCGCGGTCGAGGGCTACGTCGATGCGATCTCGATGGTCGCCGCAGGTTTTCCGAACACCGTCGCGCCGCTCGGCACGGCGCTTACGCCGGAGCAATGCGCGCTTTTGTGGAAGATGGCGGAAGAGCCGGTGCTGTGTTTCGACGGCGACCGGGCCGGCCGCAAGGCCGCCTATCGCACCATCGACATGGCGCTGCCGCTGATCGGCGTCGGGCGGTCGCTGCGCTTCGCGCTTCTGCCGGAAGGGCAAGACCCGGACGATCTCGCCCGCGGCGGCGGCAAGGCCGCGGTTGCCGAACTGCTCGCCGCGGCTTTGCCGCTTGTCGATCTCATCTGGCAGCGCGAAAGCGAAGGGGAGCCGCTTACGACCCCGGAGCGCCGCGCCGGCTTTGAACGCCGCCTCGCCAATCTCTGTTTGGAGATCCGCGATGAGACGTTGCGGCGCCACTATCAGGCCGAATTCCGCGGCCGGCTCGCGGCGCTGTTTGCGCCTGCCCAGCCCGCTCCCTTCGGCCGGCCGCAACGCTTTCCAGGGGCGGGGCGCGGCGGGCGCGGCGAACCGGGACCGCAAACCTATCTTCTGCAACCCCTTCAAATCGGGCCTAGCTTGGCGCGCTCGCCGCTGCTGCGCGCCAAATCGACCGGGGGATTCGCTCGGGAGGCGTTGATCTTACTTATCTTTCTCAATCATCCGCAGCTTCTCGACGCCTACCACGAGCCGCTTACCGAGCTGGAGCTATACAGTTCGGATGCCCGGGCGCTACGCCAGAAATTGCTCGATCTCTGGGCGGACCACCATCGGGACGCGGACGAGCTTGCGGCCGAAATCGAACGGGCCGGGCTCGGCGCCGCCCGGGCCAAGCTCGAATCTCTCGTCGGCCATGCGAGCCTTTGGACGGTGGCGCCCGCGGCCGCCGACAGCGATGCTGAGGAATCTCTCAAGCAGGCCCTGGCCTTGCACCGTAAGATGCGGGCCCTACATACGGAACTGGTCTTGGCGCAGAAGGCTTTGGCTGGGGACGCGAGCGAAAGCAATCTTGCGCGGCTGAAGTCGGTCCAAGAGCAGTTGTCGGGACTGGCGGGGACAGAGGCCGTTATCGAGGGATTTGGTGCGGCTTCCGGTCGGCAAAGCGGAATTTTGTGAGGATCTTCGCGGCGCTTCGCTTGCGCGAAGAAGCACGGGGAAAAAATTATGCGTTTCCTGTCTGACGGGAGGAAAGATCAGCAAGGCGCGATTGTCACGAGATCCTGGCCTGCGCATTGCAATACGCATTGCAAGCGGCGCCGGTTGCGGTCTTCGGCAGGCACAATCGCGTTTCATTCCGGCTCATAGATCGGCGATCGGCATCGCGGGCGGCCAAGGACGCGCCGCTTGATGGGCGAAGCGCAACTCGGATCGATAGAGGATCGAATGGCGAAGAAGGACAACGAGAAAGCCGAAACCGAGGGCGCCGCCGTCGAGACGACCGACGGTCCGCTGCTCGATCTTTCAGATGCCGCAGTCAAGCGGATGATCAAGCTCGCCAAGAAACGCGGCTTCGTCACCTATCGCGAATTGAACGCCGTGCTGCCTTCCGAGGAGGTCAATTCCGAGCAGATCGAGGACATTCTCGCGATGCTCAACGAAATGGGCATCAACGTCATCGAGAGCGAGGAAGCCGAAGAGGCCGACGCCGACGAAAGCGAAGAGGAAGAGATCGAGGGCGGAGAGCTCGTCGAGATCACCCAGCCCAAGGCGCTAACGACCAAATCTTCCGAGCCGGCCGACCGCACCGACGATCCGGTGCGCATGTATCTGCGCGAAATGGGCTGCGTCGAACTGTTGTCGCGCGAGGGTGAGATCGCCATCGCCAAGCGCATTGAGGCAGGGCGCGAGGCGATGATCGCCGGGCTCTGCGAGAGCCCGCTGACCTTCCAGGCGATCATCATCTGGCGCGACGAATTGAACGATGGCAAGGTGCTGCTGCGCGACATCATCGATCTCGAAGCGACCTATGCCGGCCCGGACGGCAAGAACACGCCGAAGATCGACATGACCGCGCCAGGCGCCCAAGAGGCGCTCGCCGCGCAACGCGCCCCCGCCACCGCGCCACTCAATCCTCCCGCCAGCCTGCGTCCCGCCTCCGAGGAAGACGGCGAGGCGCCGGTCTCCGAGGAATCGTTCGACGACGAAGAGGACTTGGAGAATTCCGTATCGTTGTCGGCGATGGAAACTGAACTCAAGCCGAAAGTGCTCGATACCTTCGACCGCATCGCCGACGCCTACAAGAAGCTACGCAAGCTGCAGGACCAGAACGTCGAGAACAAGCTGAAAAACGAGACGCTGACACCCGCGCAGGAGCGCCGCTACAAGACACTGAAGAAGGAGATCGTCACCGACGTCAAATCCCTGTCGCTCAACCAGAACCGCATCGATGCGCTCGTCGAGCAGCTCTACGACATCAACAAGCGGCTGATCGGGCTCGAAACGAAACTGCTGCGCCAGGCGGAAGAGAGCGGCGTGTCGCGCGAGGATTTCCTAAAGGCCTACCAGAATTCGGAACTCGACCCGAAATGGCTGCTGCGCGTCTCGAAGCTCGGCGGGCGCGGTTGGAAGGATTTCGTCACCCGCCGCAAGGAAAAGATCCGCGAAATCCGCGGCGACATCCATGGGCTTGCGACCGAGACCGGCCTCGAAATCCAGGAATTCCGCAAGATCGTGCAGGTGGTGCAGAAGGGCGAGCGCGAGGCGCGTCAGGCGAAAAAGGAAATGGTCGAGGCGAACCTGCGGCTGGTGATTTCCATCGCCAAGAAATATACCAACCGCGGCCTCCAGTTCCTCGATCTCATCCAGGAGGGCAACATCGGCCTCATGAAGGCGGTCGATAAGTTCGAATACCGGCGCGGCTATAAATTCTCGACTTACGCCACCTGGTGGATTCGCCAGGCGATCACCCGCTCGATCGCCGATCAGGCGCGCACCATCCGCATTCCCGTGCATATGATCGAAACGATCAACAAGATCGTGCGCACGAGCCGCCAGATGCTGCACGAGATCGGCCGCGAGCCGACACCCGAGGAACTCGCCGAAAAGCTCGCTATGCCGCTCGAAAAAGTCCGCAAGGTCTTGAAGATCGCCAAGGAGCCGATTTCGCTAGAGACGCCGATCGGCGACGAAGAGGATTCGCATCTCGGCGATTTCATCGAGGACAAGAACGCGATCCTGCCGATCGACGCGGCGATCCAATCGAACTTGCGCGAGACCACCACGCGCGTGCTCGCCTCGCTCACCCCGCGCGAGGAGCGCGTGCTGCGCATGCGCTTCGGCATCGGCATGAACACCGACCACACGCTCGAAGAAGTCGGCCAGCAGTTCTCGGTGACGCGTGAACGCATCCGCCAGATCGAGGCCAAGGCGCTGAGGAAGCTGAAGCACCCGAGCCGGAGTAGGAAGCTCAGGAGCTTTCTGGATAATTAAGTGTGGTGCATGGATGGTCGGGTCAAGCCCGGCCATGATGAGAGCGTCAGTTCTCACCAGCGTTGAACTTCTAGCAAATTCTTGACAGCTTTTTTCCATCGATGTCCGTCATGGCCGGGCTTGACCCAGCCATCCAGGCGTTTTTCATTCCGTGCCTCTCATTCTTCGAGACGGCTGCTTCACAGCCTCCTCAGGATGAAGGTTAAGCCTTTATTGCCATAGCCCTCATGCCGAGGAGCGGCCCGAACGCGCCGCGTCTCGAAGCATGCGGAACGGCGCGATTTGGAAACAAGAAAGCTTCTCGTAATTTGCCTCCGTGCCCTTCTGATTCTCCGCTCCCCCTAAGCCCCCTTTAACCTCTTCCTGCTTTCCTGCTCCGGCCTGAAACCCCAAGCGGAGCAGCCTCTTGAAGACCTACGACGCCGTGATCGTCGGCGCCGGCCCGGCCGGACTGACCACCGCCTATACGCTCGCCAAGGCCGGCCGCAACGTGCTCGTCGTCGAGCAGGACCCGGCCTACGTAGGCGGCATCAGCCGCACGGTGAACTACAAGGACTTTTTGTTCGACATCGGCGGGCATCGCTTCTTCTCGAAATCGAAGGAAGTAGTCGATCTCTGGAACGAGATCCTGCCCAACGATTTCATCGAGCGGCCGCGCCTGTCGCGCATCTTCTACCGCGGCCAGTTCTATTCCTATCCGCTCAAGGCGTTCGAGGCTCTGCGCAAGCTCGGCCTCGTACAAAGCGCGCTCTGCCTCGCCTCGTTCGCTTTGGCCCGCGCCTTTCCGATCCGCAATCCGAAGAACGTGCATCAATGGGTGCGCAATCAGTTCGGCGAGCGGCTCTTCCGGATTTTCTTCAAGACCTACACGGAAAAGGTCTGGGGCATGGGCTGCGACGAGATCTCGGCTGAATGGGCCGCGCAGCGCATCAAGGGCCTCGATCTCGGCGCGGCGATCATGGACGCGCTACGTCGCTCGCTCGGCCGCAAAAAGCGCGGCGCGGTCGCCAAGACTCTCATCGAATCCTTCCGTTATCCGAGCCGCGGGCCGGGCATGATGTGGGAGGCCTGCGCCGCCAAGATCGTGAAGCTCGGCGGCGAGATTCGCTTGGACCGCAGGCTCGTCTCGCTCGCTTACAACGAGCGCGGCCGCCTCTGGTCGGTCGCCGTCGAAAGCGGCGCCGGCGCCTGCGAAACCTTCTCGGCCCGACACGTTGTCTCTTCCGCTCCCGTGCGCGAGCTTATCGCCGCGCTGCGGCCCACGGCGCTCAGCCGCCTGCATGCGCGCGAACTCAAATACCGCGACTTCCTGACCGTGGTGCTGATCGGCAAACGCGGCGCCGACCTGCCCGACAATTGGATTTACATCCACGATCCCAACGTGAAAGTCGGGCGCGTGCAGAATTTTCGTTCCTGGTCGCTGGACTTGATTCCCGATCAAACTTCGACCTGCCTGGGACTCGAATATTTCTGCTTCGAAGGCGACAGCCTATGGAGCGCGAACGACGCGAACCTGATCGCACTTGCCAAAGAAGAGATCGACCGCATCGGCCTGATGAATCCCGCCGACGTTCACGACGCCTGCGTGGTGCGGCAAAAGATGGCCTATCCGGTCTATGACGAGACCTATCTCGAGCACATGAAGACGATCCGTGCCGAGCTGGCACTGCGTTATCCGAATCTGCATCTCGTCGGCCGCAACGGCATGCACAAATACAATAATCAGGATCACGCCATGATGACGGGCATGCTCACCGCCGCCAACATCATCGCCGGCGAGACGCTTTACGACGTCTGGCAGGTCAACGAGGACGCCGAATATAGCGAGGCCGGCGCGCACGGCGGCGAAGAGGCGCTGCGCAGCCTGCGGCTCGTTCCCAAGAAGGCGGCGTGATCCGTGAGTACCGTCGCGCCTTTTGCTTCATCCCCGCGCGCATCCTTCTTCCGTCGGATTTTGTCGGCCGAGCGCCATGAGGCGGCGCGGCTCTTCACATCGGATCTTTTCGGCTACGGCCTTTGCAGCGCCACTGCGCTGGCGCTTGATTGGTCGCTGTTGATCCTGTTCGTCAAGGCGGGCGTATATTATCTCGTCGCGGCAGCATTGAGCTTTATGGCGGGAATGCTGCTCGCCTACGTCGGCAGCATCTTCTTTGTCTTTCGCGGCCGCCGCGCCCGCCGTCTCAGGGCGGAGGTCGCCGGATTCTTTGCCATCGGACTCGCCGGGCTGGCGCTCAATCAGATTCTGATCTTCGCCTTCGTACATGGCTGCCGCCTCGACGTGGCGATCGCCAAGGCGCCGACCGCAGCTTGCATTTTCCTGTTCAACTTCCTGTTACGCCGCACGCTGCTTTTCGCGGCGCCACCCGTCGCGTGACCGAGATGTTGGGCGAATTGTCCATTGGCATCGAACGGCGGCAAACCGAGATGGCCGCGCATGCCGCGGCGTCCGACAAGAAAATCAGCCGGGCCATTACAGGACTTAGGCAATCCGTCGCCGACGGCAGAATTTTTCTGCCGCTGATCGCCGTCGCGCTTTGGGCGCTGACCCATTCCTACCCGGGCATTCTCGGCGATTCCAGCGTCTATATCGCGCGCTCGCTCGCCGATCTTGATCCCGCGGGGATCGGCCGCGACATGATGTTCGTAAACGACGGGCAATCGCAGTTCAGCGTGTTTCCGTTGCTGCTCGATCGTCTGGTCGGCGCGTTTGGCACCGGGCCGACCGCGCTGATGCTGGCGCTGCTGAGCATGACGCTGTGGATCGCCGCGCTTTGCATTCTGGCGCGGCAATTCGTGGCTCCCCGTTTCGTCTTTCTCGTCGTCGCCTTCGTGGCGGTCCTGCCGGTCTCTTATGGCGCGCCGTGGCGGTTCAGCTATTCGGAAATTTTGGCGATCCCGCGCCCCTTCGCCGAAGTTTTTGTTTTAACCGCCGTCGCGGCGCTCGCCGGCGGGCGTACCCTTTTGCCGCTCGTTTTGTTGGTCGCGGCGAGCCTCATCCATCCCATCATGGCGCTCGTCGGCTGGTGCGCGTTCGGCATCGTCGTTTGCCGCGAAGACCGACGTTGGGCGATCGCCGCCTCTTGCATCGCGGTTCTCATGCTCGCCGGCGCGCTGGCCGGACTTCCGGTCCTCCACAGGTTGGTGACCCTCATGGATCCGGGTCTCAAGGCGTTTGCCGAAAGCCGCAGCCCGCTGCTGTTTCCGATGCATTGGCCGCTCGACTCCATCGGTCCGCTGGCGGCGGAGGCGACGACGCTGGCGATTGCGGCAAGCTTCTTCGAAGGCCGGCGGCGGATGGTGCTCATCGCGGCGATCTTTGTCGGGATTGGCGGCATCGCCGTGCAGGCGTTGCTGGGTGACACGCTCTCGCTGCTGCTCTTCATTCAGGCGCAGCCTTGGCGCATGGCGTGGCTGTTAGCTGCGCTGGGCGCCACGGCGCTCGGCATTTGCACCGTCGAACTATGGCGGCAAGGGCCGCGTGGCCAGGTCGTGCTCGCCGTTCTCGCGGTAGCGTGGTTGGGGTGCGAAGAATCGGCGACCGGCGCGCTGATCTGCGTCGTTGCGCTCGCCCTGCACTTCGGCACGCGTTTGGTTCCGGTCGCCATCACGCCGAGGATCGTCGTCTGGGTTTGGGCCGCTGCGTGCGCTTTGGCGTTGCTTTGGAACGTACACTATTTCGTCGGCTACAGCCGGTTCCTCGCCTCCATACCCGCCGACGGCCCGCATTACATCAGCCACTTCTGGACGCGCCGTTACGTTGCCTTTCCGATTTTGACGGTGATTGTCGTGCTGGTCTTCGCGCGGCCATCGCGCGTCGTTTGGGGCCTGCAATGCACCGCCGCGCTTCTCTTGATCCTCGCCGCGGTTCGGTTCTGGGACGAGAGGATCCCATTCCAAAAGATGGCGGACGCGGACCGTCCTCCAGCTGCGCTCATGAACCTGATCGCTGGCCGCGACGGGGAAGTGCTGTGGGTGGACGGCTTGTCCGAGGCTTGGTTCCTAACCGGCCGCCCGCAATGGGCTTCGGCGCAGCAAGGCGTCAGCACGATTTTTTCGACCGCCCTGACCGAAAAATGGCGGGAGCGGATGCAATTCCTCATCCGCGAAAGACTGGCCGAGAAGAAGGCGCTTTCCGTCGCGCATTTCCCCTCGACTGCCGATCTGCCGCGCGTCACGCAGGCGGCGGTCGCGCAGCTTTGTGCACGTCCCGACGCGCCGGCCATTATCGTCGCGCCGGTCGAGGATGGCGCGGCGATTCCGGCACAGTTGAAGCCACAATATTGGCGTCTCGATCCGCCAAACTTCCGCATGACGGAAGAGACGGATTCGTATGGCTGGAAACGGATCTCGGCTTATGCCGTCTTGCCTTGCGCGAAAACCTAGCGCAGGTATGCGGCCGCCGGGTCGGCGAGGCCCGGCGAAGATCCACATCGGGTAGATGAACGAACTTACCCTGTCTTTTGCGCTTCTGCTGCCTTCGGCGCTGCTTGCGGCCTTTGCGGCGCTTGCCGTGGCGGTTACGGTGCTCGGCCTGCTGCGCGGCCGGCGCGGCACGCTGCTGCGCGCCGTAGGCCTCGCGCTGGTGCTCTGCGCGCTTCTCGATCCTTCGTTGGTGCGCGAGAACCGGCAGCCCCTGAAAGACGTGGTGGCGATCGT
>JASHRY010000112.1 GCA_030037105.1 Xanthobacteraceae bacterium | reverse complement strand
GATCTTTCCCATGGTGCCCGCGCAGGACGGATAGACGTAGAACGCGCCCTCCGGCTTCGGGCAACGTATTCCATTCGCCTGGTTGAGCATGGAGACGCAGAGGTCGCGCCGCTCCTTGAAGATCTTGTTGTGCTTGGCGATGAAATCCTGCGGACCGTCCAGCGCCTCGACCGCGGCCCACTGCGCCACCGCGGTCGGGTTCGAGGTCGACTGCGACTGGATGGCCGCCATCGCCCTGATGAGCGGCTCCGGCCCGCCGGCATAGCCGATGCGCCAGCCGGTCATGCAATAGGCCTTGGACACGCCGTTCACCGTCAGCGTCCGCTCATAGAGCCGCGGCTCGAGCTGCGCCGGCGAAAAGAACTCGAAGTCGTCATAGACCAGGTGCTCGTACATGTCGTCGGTCATCACCGAGACGTGCGGATGGCGCACGAGCACGTCGGTGACGGCCTTGAGCTCGGCGCGCGTGTAAGCGGCGCCGGTCGGGTTCGAGGGCGAGTTGAAGATGATCCACTTGGTCTTCGGCGTAATCGCCCGCTCGAGCGCCTCGGGCTTCATCTTGAAGCCATTCTCCATGCGCGTCTCGACGGAAACCGGCTCGCCGCCGGCGAGCAGCACCATGTCGGGATAGCTCACCCAATAGGGCGCCGGGATGATGACCTCGTCGCCGGGGTTGAGCGTCGCCATGAGCGCATTGTAGAGCACCTGCTTGCCGCCGGTGCCGACGATGATCTGCGCGGGCCTATAGTCGAGCCCGTTCTCGCGCTTGAACTTGCGGGCGATCGCGGCCTTGAGCTCCGGAATGCCGTCGACGGCCGTGTACTTCGACGCCTTGCCGTCACGAATCGCCTTGATCGCCGCCTCCTTGATGTTGGCGGGCGTGTCGAAATCGGGCTCGCCGGCGCCCAGACCGATGACGTCGCGGCCGGCCGCTTTGAGCGCGCGCGCCTTGTCCGTCACCGCGATGGTGGCGGACGGCTTGATGCGCGAAATCCGGTCGGCGAGGAAAGCCATGCGATTCTCCAATAGCCCGAGGGCGCGAGCTTCCTAAAGGGCCGATCGCGCGCAGGCAAGGCTTGTCGCGCTTGATCGCCGAATTGTGTGCCGCTTTTTACTCCCCATTGCCGGGAGCGCGGCGCCGAGCAATCCGGTTCAGCGCCACCGGGCGCAATTCTCCGTTAAGGCTCCGCTGGCCTAATGCCGGGATCAGCCTCCGGGACCAGGAGCCGCAATGAACCGGGCGCGCGAGATTTTGCGGAATGGAACCTGGCTCACGCGCGAACGGGTTCGGTTGGTGGCGATTGCGATTCTGGTCGCTTCCATCGCCGGCTTCCTCTATCTGCTCGTCACCGCGAATGGATTCGTCGACATCAAGGGGCGGCCGGTCGGCACGGATTTCTCCGACGTCTATGCGGCCGGCACTTATGTGCTCGACGGCAAACCGAGGCTGCCGTTCGACCCCGCCCGGCAACATGCCCGCGAGCAAAGGATCTTCGGCGAGGCAACGCCGTTCTATGGCTGGCACTATCCGCCGTTCTTCCTTTTCGTCGCCGCCGCCCTGGCGTTGATGCCCTACGGCATCGCGCTCGCGGTCTGGCAGGCGGTCACGCTTGCTCTTTATTTGCTCACGATTCGCGCGATTCTCATTTCGTCGTCATTCCCGGGCGCGCGAAGCGCGAGCCCGGCATCCATAGCCCCGGAATTTACGGGACGGACATCGAGCTCCTGGCCTCTAAAACCTTGGTTATGGATTCCGGATAGCCGCTGTGCGGCTTCCGGAATGACGGCGGATTGGCTCCTGCTCGCCCTCGCCTACCCCGCGGTGCTGATCAATATCGGACACGGCCAGAACGGATTCCTCACCGCCGCACTCTTTGGCGGCGCGCTCGTACAACTTGACCGGCGGCCGCTCACCGCCGGCATTCTGTTCGGGCTTCTGGTCTATAAGCCGCAATTTGGACTGATGATTCCGATCGTGCTGGCGGCAAGCGGACGCTGGCGCTCGTTCGCTGCCGCGGCGGCGACGGTCGCCATCCTCGCCATCGCGACTACTTTCGTCTTCGGTCCGCAAGTGTGGCACGCGTTCATCGACTCGACCCACTTCACCCGATTCGTGGCGTTGGAACAGGGCAGTACCGGCTGGTACAAGATTCAAAGCAGCTTCGCCTGGGCGCGTATGTGGGGCGCAAGCGTCCCGCTCGCCTATGCGCTTCAGGGTGCCGTGACCGTTGCAATCGGCGCCGCGCTGATCCGGCTGTGGCACGGCGCGGCATCCTATCCGCTCAAGGCGGCGGCGCTCTGCCTCGCCGCCGTCCTCGCCACGCCCTACACTCTCGATTACGACATGATGGTGCTCGCTCCCGCCATCGCCTTCTTCACCGTCGATGGCGTGAGGCGCGGATTCGATCTATGGGAGAAAACAGCCCTTGCCGGACTGTGGCTGACGCCGCTCGTCGCCCGCAGCGTCGCCCATGCGACGCTCATTCCTTTCGGCGTCCCGTCGATGCTCGCAATATTCATTCTCTTGTTGCGGCGCACCACGTGTGATTCCGCCTCGCCAATGGCTTTCCCCGACGCGCCCTCTACAATAGCAGGCGGCCCGAGCGGCACATCGCGCGGCCACGACATTGCCGCGTTCGAGTAGTACGGCACAAGGCAAGCGCAAGACAATTTCTGCCGCACGTAGGAGAATGGCAGCGGCCATGTTTACGCTCTATTCGATGCAGCGTTCGGGCAACAGCTACAAGGCACGGCTTGCCTTGGCCCGGCTCCGCATTCCGTATCGGTTGATCG
>JASHRY010000111.1 GCA_030037105.1 Xanthobacteraceae bacterium | reverse complement strand
CCGACCACGGTGCCGCTGGCTTGCAGCGTCGCGAGATAGGGACCGATGATGCTGCGCGAGCCCTCATAAGTGAAATCGGCGAAGAAGCTGAGGATTCCGATCGTGACGACAAAACGAAGGGCGACACGCCGCGCATCTGCAACGTCTACGGCTTTCGTCGTCCTCGCATTGTCTGTCATTGTCACCGCGCGCCTTTTGGTCGCTAAAGCGGGATGACTTATCTTCGAATCGTCATCCCGCTCTCAGCTTTTGTATTGTCGCGCGTCCGGACGGAAAACCGGCGCCCACTTTTCCTGGACGCACTCTCATCGGACACGAGGCGGGTTCCCTGCTTGCCGTGTGTCCGTCACGCCCCCGGAGTTGGCGGCGTTCGCGCCAATTTGGCCACACAGCTAATAGGCCGCCGGTGAGCATGCAAGCGCGCCAATGCGCTCACGTTTTCAATTGCGCGACTGATGCGGCCAACGTCGCCGCGTCTCAATACACGTCGGTCTGATAACGGTAGTCGCTCTTCAGTTCGGCGAGGAAAGCGGCCGCCTGTTCGCTGGTGCGTGCGCCGTGCGCGGCGATGATCTCGATCAGCGCACGCTCGACGTCCTTGGCCATGTGCTGCGCGTCGCCGCAGACATAGATATGGGCGCCGTCGTTGATCCACCGCCACACGTCGCGGCCGACCTCGGCCATGCGATGCTGCACGTAAATTTTCTCATCGGAGTCGCGCGACCAGGCGAGCGTCAGCCGCGTGAGCAGGCCGGCCGCGCGCATGCCGATAAGTTCGTCCTCGTAGAAAAAGTCGCAATTGCATCGCTGGTGCCCGAAGAACAGCCAGTTGCGGCCGGGCGCCTTGGTCGCCATGCGCTCGTACAGGAAGGCGCGGAACGGCGCGATGCCGGTGCCGGGGCCGATCATGATGATCGGGACCGCTGGGTCGGCGGGCAGCGCAAAATGCTGCGCCTTCTGCACATAGCCGCGCACCTTGTCGCCGGGCTTGACGCGGTCGGCGAGATAGGTCGAGGCGCAGCCGAGCCGCTGGCGCGCGCCGATCTTGTAGCGCGCGGCATCGACGGTGAGCGCGAGGCGTCCCTTGTGCGCGCGCGGCGACGACGCGATCGAATAAAGCCGCGGCTGCAAGGCGTCGAGCGATTCGAGCAAAGCTTCGGGATCGGGCCGGAAGCCGGGGAATTTCCCGATCGCGGCCAGCACGTCCAATGTCGCCGCGTCGCCGTCGGGATCGTTGCCCTTGGCGAGCTCCTTGGCCTTTTTGCGCCGCTCGCCGCCGGTGACGTAAGAGATAAGCTCGAACAACATGTCCGGAGCCGCGCCGAGGCACGTGCCCTCGCGCAGCGCCTCACGCAAGGTGCGGCCGGCGATGGGAAAGTCCGGCGGTGCGCCGACCGCCTCGATCACCGCGTCGACCAGCTCCGGATCGTTGGTCGGGAAAATACCCAAGGAGTCGCCGACGGCGTAGTGGAGACCGGTGCCGGAAATGTCGAACTCGACATGCCACGTTTCCTTCTCTGAGCCCGGCTTGTTGAGCCGGGTACGCGCAACGAAGGTGATTTCGGCCGGATGATCGCGCGAGCGGCCGACGGCCGCTGCGGGGACGGCGGCCGGCATTGCGGCCGGTTCGGCCGCGGGCGTTTCCTTTTTCGCGGGCGCCGCGACGCCAAGCTCGGCGTGGAGCGTCTTGAGCATCCGCGCGGTTTCCTTGCCGCCCGGAACGCATAAATTGAGCCGTTCCTCGTTCCCGCGGAATATCGCATCGGCGTAATCTTGGCAGTTGTAGCCGCACTGACCGCAGTCCTGTTGGCCCATCGCCGCCATCATGCGGCGAGGCAGCGGCTTGCCCTCGGCAAGCCTCATGCGTTCCGGGAGCGCGATGATTGGGTCGTGCCAGGGCGCACCGTCGTCGCGTGCTTCCGTCGCGGCGGCGGGTAAGCCGGCCAGCACGGCGGCCGACGGCTCCGGCGACAATGCGGTGAGGCTGTTGTCGAGCGACAGCCAGCCGGCAAAGAAGCCATCGAGCCAGACCCGCTGCTCCGGCGTGAACGGCGCCGAGTCCGGAATGAGGCGCGGAAACGGCGCCGGCACCGCGTTCATTCGCCGCTCTCTAAATCGGCAAGCCGGCGCAACGCTCCGACATCATGGCGGCGCGAGAACGTCAAAAAGCTTTCCTCGCGCGAGGTCCGATGGGCGAGATAGGCCCTGAGCATGCGCTCGATTTTCTTTGGCGCGTCGGCGGCCTCGACGTCGCGGTAGATCTCCCGTCCGAGCGCGGCCTGCGGCCCGAAGCCGCCGCCGACATAGATGTGATAACCCTCGACTTCCCGGCCTTGCTCGTCGTCCTGCACCTTCGCGGCCAGGAGACCGATGTCGCCGACGTGATGTTGCGCGCAGGAATGATGGCAGCCGGTAAGATGGATGTTGATCGGCCCGTCGAGCGCAACACGGGTCTCACACCAGCTGACGATATCCTCGGCGTGGCGCTTGGTGTCGGCGGCGGCAAACTTGCAGCCGACATTGCCGGTGCAGGCCACCATGCCGGCGCGGAGCGGCGAAGCGTCGGTAGCGAGGCCGAGCGCCTCGACGGCGGCGACCGCCGGTTCGATTTTGTCGTCGGCGATGCCCGAGATCAGCAGGTTTTGCCAAACGGTGAGGCGGATATCGCCGTCGCCGGTGGTGCCGGCGATGGCGGCAAGACCGCGCATTTGCGCGACACTCATCTTGCCCGCCCGCAGCACGACGCCGATCCAATTGCGGCCCGGCTGCTTCTGTTTGTGCACGCCGATATGCGCGGCGCGGTCGAATGCCGACCGCTTGTTCGAAATATCCGCCGGAACGCGGGCGAGCTTGCGGCCGAGTCTCTCCTCGACCAGCTCAAGGTACTTCTCCAGTCCCAGGCCATCGATCACGTATTTGAGCCTCGCCTTGAGCCGGTTGGTGCGGTCGCCATGGTCGATGAACACGCGAACGATCGCGTCCGCTATTTCGACGGCCGCGGCGGGCTTGACGATGATGCCGGTCGAGCGGGCGAAATCCTTGTGGCCGGTGGCACCGCCGATGCGCAGCGCGAAATAAACGCCCGGCGCGACGCCGTGGCCGTCCGGGACGTCGACGGCCTGGAAGCCGATATCGTTGGTGTCTTCCAGCACCGGCACCACGCCGGCGCCGTCGAAGCCGACGTTGAACTTGCGCGGGAGACCGTGGAGCGAACGGTCGTTGAGGACGTGGAAATGCCATTCGCGCGCATAAGGCCGCGTGTCGAGCAATTCCTGGGGATCGATGCCGGCGGTGGGCGTGCCGGTGACGTTGCGGATGTTGTCGGCGCCGGAGCCGCGCGAGCACAGACCGAGGTCCTGGATCGCCTCGATCATGGCGACGGCGTTTTTCGGTTCGATCTCGCGCACCTGCAGATTGGCGCGCGTGGTCACGTGGGCATAGCCGCCGCCGTAGCGCTGCGCGAGATCGGCGACGCCGGCAAATTGCCGCGCGTTGAGGATGCCGTTGGGGATGCGCAGCCGGCACATATACGAATTCTGCGCCGGGGCGACGTAGAACAAGCCGTAAAAGCGCCAGCGGAAATTATCCGGCGGCTTCGGCGGCTCGTTGTTGCGCGCCTGCTCTTTCAGCCGCGCGTAGCCGTCGAACGGATTGAGCTCGCGTTTGAACTTCTCCTGATCCGACAGCTTGCCGCCGGCGGCGACGGCGCGATCTTGTGCGCGGATGGCGGCGGCATCGGGCCCGCTGGCCTGCGAATTTCTCGCGCCGGCGGCCGGATCGGCCGCATTCGCGGCGGCGACCGCGCGCGCCGATTTGGCGATCTGCAGCCCGGCGGCGAAGCCTTCCAAATAGCGCTTTTGTTCGGGCTCGAAATCGCCCGACATGGCTCCCGATCCCGGCGGGATTGGATCACTCGGCTTCGAGCATGGCGGCCGCAACATCGGCGGGTTTGACGCATCCATGTCTGTCCTGCTCGCGAACGATGGTTCGTCCCAACCGCTGGGTGAGACCGGTCATCCCGCAAAGCAGCAAAATCCATGCCTAATTCAAGATACTGATTTTGTTACATAGATAATGACATTGCGTTTGGATTTGGTGATCCTTGCGCATCGCGAAAGCATGCGTGTCGATTTTTTGTGCAAGATCTTTCACGGCGAGGCCGGGGCCAATGACATCGTTTCGGTCACGCAATTCTGCCAGCCGATCTGTCGGCGCAAGCGGCACAATCGATTGCGGCCGAACTC
>JASHRY010000015.1 GCA_030037105.1 Xanthobacteraceae bacterium | reverse complement strand
GGTCGCTTCCTTCCGCCGCCGCGTACAGCGCATGACCGGTCACCGAGACGAGCCAAAGGAAAAGATCGCCCGCGAGGTGACCATCCCCGAGACGATCACGATCCAGGAACTGGCCAATCGCATGGCCGAACGCGCCGTCGACGTGATCCGCATCCTCATGCAGCAGGGCCACATGGCCAAGATCACCGATACGATCGATGCCGACACCGCCCAGCTCATCGCCGAGGAATTCGGCCACACCGTACGGCGCGTGGCCGAATCGGACGTCGAAGAAGGCATGTTCGCCGCTCCAGACGAGCCGGCGAACCTGCAGCCGCGCGCGCCGGTCGTGACCATCATGGGCCACGTCGATCACGGCAAGACGTCGCTGCTCGACGCCATTCGCTCGACCGACGTCGCCACCGCCGAGACCGGCGGCATCACCCAGCATATCGGCGCCTACCAGGTGACCTCGCCCTCGGGCGGCCGCATCACTTTCATCGACACGCCGGGCCATGCCGCCTTCACTGCAATGCGCGCGCGCGGCGCCAAGATCACCGATATCGTGGTGCTTGTGGTCGCCGCCGACGACGGCGTCATGCCGCAGACGGTGGAAGCGATCCAACACGCCAAGGCGGCGAAGGTGCCGATCATCGTCGCCATCAACAAGATCGACAAACCGGACGCCAAGCCCGAGCGCGTGCGCAACGAACTCTTGCAGCATGAGGTCCAGGTCGAATCGCTCGGCGGCGAGGTGCTCGAAGTCGAGGTGTCGGCCAAGGAGAAGCGCAATCTCGACAAGCTGCTCGACGTCATCGCCCTCCAGGCCGAGGTCCTCGAACTCACGGCCAATCCAAACCGGCCGGCGGAAGGCACGGTGATCGAAGCGCGGCTCGATCGCGGCCGCGGTCCAGTCGCGACCGTCCTCGTGCAACGCGGCACGCTCAAGCCCGGCGACATCGTCGTCGCCGGCTCCGAATGGGGCCGCGTGCGCGCGCTGGTATCGGACACCGGCCATTCCGTGGTGGCGGCCGGCCCGTCGATGCCGGTCGAGGTGTTGGGCTTCGGCGGCACGCCGGAGGCCGGCGACCGGCTCGCCGTCGTCGACACCGAGGCGCGCGCCAGGGAGATCACCGACTATCGCGTCCGGCAGAAACGCGAAAAAATGGCGGCGCGGCAGACCGGCATGCGCGGCTCGCTCGAGCAGATGATGAATCAGCTCAAGACCGCCGGCCGCAAGGAATTCCCGCTGGTGATCAAGGGCGACGTGCAAGGCTCGATCGAGGCCATCGTCGGGGCGCTGGAGAAATTGTCCACCGAGGAGGTCGCCGCGCGCATTATCTTCGCCGGCGTCGGCGGCATCACCGAGTCCGACGTGACGCTGGCGGAAGCCTCGAGCGCTGCCGTCATCGGCTTCAATGTCCGCGCGCACAAGGAGGCGCGCGAAGCCGCCGAGCAGGCCGGCGTCGAGATCCGCTATTACGACATCATCTACGCCCTGGTCGACGACGTGAAGAAAGCGATGTCGGGCCTGCTGGCGCCGACGCTGCGCGAGACCGTACTCGGAAATGCCACGATACTCGAAATCTTCAAGGTCTCCAAGGTCGGCAACGTCGCCGGCTGCCGCGTGACCGACGGTGTCGTCGAGCGCGGCGCCAATGTGCGGCTCATTCGCGACAACGTCGTCGTCCATCAGGGCAAGCTGTCGCAGCTCAAGCGCTTCAAGGACGACGCGCGCGAGGTCGTCGCCGGCCAGGAATGCGGCATGGCCTTCGAGAACTACCAGGACATGAAGGTCGGCGATGTGGTCGAGTGCTACCGGGTTGAGAGCGTGCAACGGACGCTGTGAGTCCAAGGCTCGCATCCGCGCACGGCGCGGGCCCGGTCATCCCGGCAACAGGCGCGCGGTGCCGCCTCGGTGATCAATCCGGCAATCCATCGGGCAAGGTCGAGCGGCGCAGAAATCGAGATGGATGCGCGGATCAGGCGCAAACACCACGAAATAGCAAACAAATGGCACGCCAACAGCATCGCGATCCGGCGGCCGGCGCTTCGCCGCGTCAACTGCGCGTCGCCGAGCTCGTCCGCCACGCTCTCGCCGACATGTTCTTGCGCGGCGACATTCATGACCCGGTGATCGAAGCGCGCGCGATCACGGTTCCCGAGGTGCGCATGAGCGCCGATCTGCGGCTCGCCACGATTTACGTCATGCCGCTCGGCGGGCGCGATGAAGCGGAGGTGCTCGACGCGCTCGACCGCAACAAGCGTTACATGCGCGGCGAGATCGCGCGGCGCGTCAAGCTGAAATTCGCTCCTGAGATTCGCTTCCGCATCGACGAGCGATTCGACGAAGCGGAACGAATCGAGAAGCTGTTGCGGACGCCCGCCGTCCGGCGTGATCTCGCCGGCGAAGAGGACGGGTCATGAATAAGGCGCCGCGCGTGCCGAACACCGATGCCTCCCGCCTCGCGGAGGAGGTCGCCGAGCGAAACGAGGCGGGAGAGAGGCACTCGTTGCCGGCGGCGCACGCGAAATTCACTCCACTCGCCGCTGTCGCCGTCGCGCAGGCGCGACGGGGCGACTCCGACCCGCCGAAAAAGAGCAAACAAATAAAGAGGGACGTGCACGGCTGGGTCGTGCTCGACAAGCCGGTCGGCATGACCTCGACGCACGCCGTATCGATCGTCAAACGCCTGTTTGCAGCCAAGCGCGCCGGCCATGCCGGCACGCTCGACCCGCTGGCCTCCGGATGTCTGCCGATCGCGCTCGGCGAAGCGACCAAGACCGTCCCGTTCGTGGTCGACAGCCGCAAGACTTACGTGTTCACCGTGCGCTGGGGCGAGGAGCGCGACACCGACGACGCCGAAGGCCGGGTCGTGAATACGAGCGCGGCCCGTCCCGACGCGGCGGCGATCCAAGCCTTGCTGCCGCGCTTCACCGGCACCATCGAACAAGTCCCGCCGCGATTTTCCGCGGTGAAGATCGACGGCGAGCGCGCCTATGATCTGGCGCGCGAGGGCGAAGCGGTCGAGATCGCCTCGCGCCCGGTGACGATATATCGGCTCGCGCTCGTCGCAACGCCAGATCCGGATCACACCGTGCTCGCGACCGAATGCGGCAAGGGGACCTATGTACGCGCGCTTGCCCGCGACCTCGGCCGCGCGCATGGCGCGCTCGGTCACGTCGCGGCCTTGCGCCGCGGCCAGGTCGGCCCGTTCGGCGAGGGCGACATGATTTCGCTGGAACGGCTCGAATCTTTATGCCATAGAGCGGCCGCTGGCGAGGCAAGTCTCGCCGATTTGCTGCTGCCGATCGAAACCGCGCTGGACGACATCCCGGCACTGGCTGCGAGCCCGGCAGACGCGGCAAGGCTCCGCCGGGGTCAAGCCGTCTTATTGCGCGGACGGGACGCCGCCGTTTCCGGCGGCGTGGTCCAGGTCGCTTCCAGCGGTCAACTCGTGGCTATTGCCGAAGTCGACCGCGGCGAGGTCGTCCCCAGGCGCGTATTCAATTTGACCGGCGTAGCCGGTCGTGCCGGCAGAGGAAAAGGTTGGTGACGATGTCGATTACCACCGCGCGCAAGGCGGAGCTCATCAAGACATACGCTGTCAAGACCGGCGACACGGGTTCGCCCGAAGTCCAGGTTGCGCTGTTATCGGAGCGGATCAACAACCTGACGGATCACTTCAAGGCCCACGTCAAAGACAACCACTCGCGGCGCGGGCTGTTGAGGCTCGTGGCGCAGCGCCGCCAGATACTGGATTATCTTCGGCGCACGAACGAGGGGCGTTACAAGGAGTTGATCGAACGACTGGATATTCGTCGGTAACAAGTTCGCGCGCGGGTATCCCGCGCGTTTCGTGGCGGAGCGCGTCAGCCCTCCGCTCGCCGTACGGCAGCGCCGCTGCCGATTTTGGAGCGACGGGCCGCCGGCCCGTCCTATCAGGGAAGGTCCGAAGGCCATGGCAGGATCGCCGGACGCTGAGCAGGCCGCGCAGCGGAGCTGCGCCGACAACGTCTCGCCGTCTTGCTTATGGCTTTCGCTCTTTCGCGAAAACCATGAGAGACAATCGCAATGTTCGACATCCATCGTGTGCAACTTGACTGGGGTGGCCGCAAGCTCACGCTAGAGACCGGCCGCCTCGCCCGCCAGGCCGACGGAGCGGTGTTCGCTTCCTACGGCGACACCACGGTCCTCGCCACCGTCGTCGCCGCCAAAGAGCCCAAGGAGGGAATCGATTTCCTCCCGCTCACCTGCAACTATCAGGAAAAGTACTATGCCGCGGGGCGCATTCCCGGCGGCTATTTCAAGCGCGAAGCGCGCCCGACGGAAAAGGAGACGCTGGTCTCCCGCCTCATCGACCGCCCGGTGCGACCGCTGTTCGCCGAGGGCTGGCGCTGCGACACGCAGGTGATCGTGACCGTGCTGTCGCACGACCTCGAGAACGATCCCGACATCGTGGCGATGGTGGCGGCGTCCGCCGCGCTCACGCTCTCCGGTGCGCCGTTCATGGGACCGATCGGGGCCGCCCGCGTCGGCTTCATCAACAACGAATACGTGCTCAACCCGCAGATCGACGAAATGTCGGAAAGCCGGCTCGATCTCGTCGTCGCCGGGACGCAGGACGCCGTCCTGATGGTCGAGTCGGAAGCCAAGGAGCTGAGCGAAGAGGTGATGCTCGGCGCCGTCATGTTCGGGCACCGCCACTTCCAGCCGGTCATCGAGGCCATCATCCGCCTCGCGGAGAAGGCGGCAAAGGAGCCGCGCGAGATCGAGCTGCCGGACAATTCGGCGCTCGAAAGCGAGATGCGCGGCTTGATCGAAAAGGATTTGCGTACCGCTTATTCGGTCGCCGACAAGATGGAGCGCCACGCCGCGATCGACGCCGCGAAACAGCGCGTGCTCGGCCATTTCTGTCCGGAGGGCGTGGACGAGCCGAAATATCCGAAACTCCAGGTCGCCGGCGCGTTCAAGGATCTTGAAGCCAAGATCGTGCGCTGGAATATTCTGGATAGCGGCCGCCGCATCGACGGTCGCGACGTGCGCAGCGTGCGTCCGATCGCGTGCGAGGTCGGCGTCCTGCCGCGCACCCACGGCTCGGCGCTGTTCACCCGCGGTGAGACCCAGGCGCTGGTCGTGGCGACGCTCGGCACCGGCGAGGACGAGCAGTTCGTCGACGCGTTGCAGGGTACCTACAAGGAGACGTTCCTGCTGCACTACAATTTCCCGCCGTTCTCGGTCGGGGAAACGGGCCGGCTCGGCGCGCCCGGCCGGCGCGAGATCGGCCACGGCAAGCTCGCTTGGCGTGCCATCCATCCGGTCTTGCCGGCGCACCTCGAGTTCCCCTACACGATCCGCGTCGTCTCCGAGATCACCGAGTCGAACGGCTCCTCGTCGATGGCGACGGTGTGCGGCACGTCGCTGGCGCTGATGGATGCCGGCGTGCCGCTGAAGCGGCCGACGGCGGGCATCGCCATGGGCCTGATCAAGGAAGAGGAGCGCTTCGCCGTCCTCTCCGACATTCTCGGCGACGAGGACCACCTCGGCGACATGGATTTCAAGGTCGCCGGCACCGAGCACGGCGTCACCTCGCTGCAGATGGACATCAAGATCTCCGGCATCACCGAGGAGATCATGCGCATCGCGCTCGCCCAGGCCAAGGACGGGCGCCTGCACATCCTCGGCGAGATGGCCAAGGCGATCACGCAGGCCCGCGCCGAACTCGGCGAGCATGCGCCGCGCATCGAGGTGCTCTCGATCCCGGTGGACAAGATCCGCGAGGTGATCGGCTCGGGCGGCAAGGTGATCCGCGAGATCGTGGAGAAGACCGGAGCCAAGATCGACATTGCCGACGACGGCACGGTGAAGGTCGCCTCCGCCAAGGCGGACTCGATCAAGGCGGCGATCAACTGGATCAAGTCGATCGCCTCCGAGCCCGAGGTCGGCCACATCTACGACGGCACCGTCGTCAAGGTGATGGACTTCGGCGCCTTCGTGAACTTCTTCGGCGCCAAGGACGGCCTCGTCCATATCAGCCAGTTGGCGCCGCGCCGGGTGCAGAAAACGACCGACGTGGTCAAGGAGGGCGACAAGGTCAAGGTCAAGCTCCTCGGCTTCGACGAGCGCGGCAAGGTGCGGCTGTCGATGAAGGCCGTCGATCAGGAGACCGGCGAAGACCTCGAAGCCAAGCAGAAGAGCGAGGTCGCCGAGACGCCCGAGGCCGCGGGCGCGGCGGAGTAGGCCGCAGCGGCGAGGTACCGCTCATTCTCGCGCCGGCGAAGACGGGAGCCGCCGGTTCCCTGCGTGGGACGAGCGGACCACTGCATTTCACTCCGCGACCACGACGGGTTCCGCGACGCGGCTGGCGCCCGGCCTCTTGAAGACGACGAGCAGCGGGATCACGGCGAGCGTCGCGATCATTAAAAGCTTGTAATCGTCGATATAGGCGATGATCTGCGCTTGACGCGTCACCACGGCGTCGAGGGCGGCGCGGCCGGCGGCGGTCAGCGGATTCCAGAAGTGCGCGACGGTCGGGTTTTCAAAGGCGCGGTTCACCGACGTCACGTGCTGCACGATCGCGGCATGGTTTATCTGCGTATTGCGTATCAGCAGGCTGTTCACCACGGAAATGCCGACGCTTGAGCCGATGTTGCGTGACAGGCTGAACAAACCGGCGCCTTCGGTGCGCTGCTTCAGCGGTAATGTCGACAGGGTCGCCGCGCTTAGCGGCACGAAGAGAAAGCCGAGACCGAAGCCCTGGACCATGGTGACGCCGATGATCGCGGCCTGCGATACGTCCGGCGTCCAGCCAGTCATCGCGGAAAACGACCACGCCGTAAGGGCGAGCCCGGCGGCGAGCAGGACGCGGGTATCGGCACGCCCCACCAGTCGCCCGACGATCAGCATGGAGGCCATGGTGCCGACGCCGCGCGGGCCCATCACCAAGCCGGCGGTGACCACCGGGTAGTCCATCAGCTCCTGGAGATAGGGCGGCTGCAGCGCCATCGAGGCGTAATAGGTGAGGCCGACAATGGCGATGAACAGCATGCCGGCGGCGAAGTTGCGATCGCGGAACAAGGCCGGCCTGACAAAAGGCTCGTCCGCGGTGAAGGTGTGGACGAGGAACAGATAGAACGCCGAGACGGCGACGATCGCCTCGATGACGATCTCGGGCGAACCGAACCAGTCCTTCTGCTCGCCGCGGTCGAGCATGATTTGCAGGGCGCCGAGTCCGACGCTCAGGGTGCCGAAGCCGAACCAGTCGAGCTTGCCGGCCGGATTCTGCGGAAACTCCGGCAGGAAAGCCATGATGCCGAGCAAATCGAGGATGCCGATCGGCAGGTTGATGTAAAAGACATAGCGCCAACTGTAGTTCTGGGTGAGCCAGCCGCCGAGAACCGGGCCCAGTACCGGCCCGATCATCACGCCGATGCCGAACAGCGCCATGGCGAAGCCGTGACGCTCCCGCGGATAGGTGCCGAGCAGAACGGATTGCGAGAGCGGAACCAGCGCGGCGCCGAACGCGCCCTGCAGGACGCGGAAAAGCACGATCTGCGTCAAGGATTGCGCCATCCCGCACAGCATCGAGGCGGCGGTAAAGCCGCCGATGGCGACCAGGAACAGGCGCTTCAATCCGAAGCGGCGGGCAAGAAAGCCGGTCGGCGGCGTCATGATCGCAGCGGCGACGATATAGGACGTCAACACCCAGTCGATCTGGTCCTGGCTCGCCGCGACGCTGCCCTGCATGTAGGGCAGCGCGACATTGGCGATGGTCGTATCCAGCGCTTGCATGAGGGTGGCAAGGATCACGCAAACGGTGATCGGTCCGCGCCTCCCGCCCTGCGGCGCGCGCTCACCCGCCATCACCGATCCCGCCGAGCTTTGCCGAACCAACGGGTCAGGAAGCGCGGCAAGCCGCGCGCGTGCCCGGTATCGACGTTGACTTCGACGCTCATCCCGGCACGCAGCGGCGGCAGCGTCTTGTCGCGTGTGTCGAGGCGCACGCGCATCGGAACACGCTGCACCACCTTCACCCAATTGCCGCTGGTGTTCTGCGCCGGCAGCAGCGAGAACTCCTGCGCCGCGGCCGGGCTCACGCTGTCGACGACGCCGTGCCACACGCGGTCCGGATAGGTGTCGACCGTCACCGTCACGGACTGCCCGGGCCGCACATAGGTGAGCTCCGTCTCCTTCGGCGTGGCGTCGACCCAGACGTGATCGGTGTCGACGAGGAAAAAGGCGGTCGTCGAAGCCGCGAGGTATTTTCCGGGCGCGATCGCCGGCACATTGGTAACCGTCCCGGCGAACGGCGCCTTTATCACCGTATGATCGAGCTGGCGCTGCGCCTCCTCGACCTGCGCCTGCGCCTGCAGGTATTGCGGGTGCCGGGTCACATCGACATCCGGATTGCCGCCGAGCTTGGCGAGCTGCACTTGCGCCTGTTCGCGCAGCGCGGCGAGCTTGCCCTTGTCGTTGTCGAGCGTGTAGCGCGACTGGTCGTAGACCGACTGCGAAACGGTGGCGCTGCGCAGCAACACGGCGTTGCGGTCGTAGTTCACTTGATCGAGCTCGACCTGCGCTTGTTGCGCGGCGGCCTCGCTCACCATGCGTTTGTAATCCTGCTTCATCGCCTCGATCGACAGCGCCGTCTGCGCCAAATTGGCCTTGGCGTTGTCGAGGGCAATCTGGAATTGCCGCGGATCGAGCCGGTAGAGAACCTGGCCGGCGGCGACGTGCTGGTTCTCCGTGACAGCGACCTCTTTGACGATGCCGGAAACGTCGGTGGAAATGCCGACTTTGTCGGCTTCGACATAGGCGTCATCCGTCGACATCACCTCTCCGCCGGTGACGTACCAATAACAGCCGATGACGAGCGCGAGCGGCAGCAGCGCGAATAACACCCTGCGCAGCCGATCGCGACGGCGCGGCCGGTCGTGGGCGCCGTGTCGTTGCTGAGCGGGCGGCGGCGGCGCGGCGACCGGCGCGACCGGCGTGATCGGCGGCGGCGTCCTCGGAGTATCCGGCGCTTCCTCATGCGCCGGCGGCACGGATTTGCGGAGAGCTTCAGCCATAGCGCCGCTCCCCCGCCGCCTGGCCGGCGCCACGTTGCTGGATCAGCCGCCGCAGATTTTCTTTCACCACCGCGAGTTCGCGGACCATCTGCTCGATGCGCGCGCGATCAACGCCGGCGAGCGTGCCCGCCATCGTTTCCTCGCCGAGAGCGGCGAGCTGTTCGAGCAAGGGTCGCGCCGCCGGCGTCAGGAACAGGCGTTTGGCACGGCGGTCGGCGGCATCCGGCCGGCGCTCGATCAGGCCGCCGTCGCTGAGCTTGTCGAGCAGCCGCGTGAGCGTGATCGGCTGCAAATCGAGCATTTCGGCTAGCTCCGATTGCTTCAAACCTTCGCACCGCTCGAGCCGCACCAGCACCGCCCATTGGCCGCGGGTGATGCCGAACTGCGCCGCTTTGTGATCGGCATAGGTTCGCAGCAGACGAGCCACATCATTGAGAATAAAAGCAAATTCACGATTGAGCGAACGTCGTGGCATGAATCCAATCTCTCGCTTCCCATAGGTTTGTTTGCTTAGGAGACTTAATATAAGGTGACTTATAATTGGTGAGTATTTCCTGCAAAGCAGCCTTGCGGGAGGATCATTTCGGCGAACCTGGACTACCGCCAAAGGCGAATGATCTGTCGTCGAAGCGTCACACGGAAGAATGCCGCTCCATCCGGACGGCCACTCTCTTTTCCCTCGTGCTGGGAGAGGTGAAAATCGAAAGTCGGTATGAAATGAAGCGGTCCAATCTCCGCAATGACAGCGATGTGACGGTTGACCGCCGCGCGCAAGTAGCAGAATACGGTCGCTCGATGCAGCGCGGCGACGCCCGCGAGTTCGGAAGCGACGATCCCGACCGCGGCGCGCGCACGCGATCATGCGGCGCATGCGCCGGCGAAATTGTCGGGCCGAAAAGTGATGGTGCCCAGGGGCGGAATTGAACCACCGACACCTGCATTTTCAGTGCAGTGCTCTACCGACTGAGCTACCTGGGCCCACTGGGGCGCGCCGGGCGCGCGAGAGCGGCGGTTATAGAGGCTCGAATTTCGACTGTCCAGAATGGCGCGGGCATCAGGAAAGCGCGGTTGTTTTCACCTCTCCCCGCCGGAGCGAGGTGTTGATCAGCTCCGGCCCGACTCATCGCCGCCGGCGTCGCGCCGTTCGTCCTCTTCTTCATCGTCCGTGACCGGCACGGCGTAGACTCCGGACAGCCAGCGATTGAGATCGACGTCGGCGCAGCGTCGCGAACAGAACGGCCGGAACGCCGCGACGCCGGGTTTGCCGCAAATCGGGCAGGTCTTTCCAAGTTGAACCTCGATCATGACTTGCATATGGGGCGCGGAAAAGGCCGCGCCAGCTTACAACGTGTTGAGCCAGCCGAAATGGATCGGGTAGCCTTCGCCGCCCAGGAGCGCCATGGTCTCGTAGAGCGGTAGGCCGACGATGTTGGAGAAGGAGCCGACGATCTTGACGATGAAAGTCCCGGCGATGCCCTGCGCCGCGTAGCCGCCGGCCTTGCCCCGCCATTCGCCGGAAGCGAGATAGGCCTCGATGTCCTGATCGGACAAGCGCTTGAAGCGCACCCGCGTCTCCACGTGACGCTGACGAAACGTCTCCTTCGGCGTCACCAGGCAGACGGCGGTGTGCACGCGGTGATTGCGGCCGGAGAGGAGCCGCAGGCATTGCGCCGCCTCGTCGAGCAGCTCCGCTTTCGGCAGGATGCGGCGGCCGACGGCGACCACCGTGTCGGCGGCGAGGATGTAGGAGCTTTTGAGCTCGTCATCGAGCCGCACCATGGCGAGCGCCGTCGCGGCCTTGCTGCGCGCCAAGCGCGTCGCGCAGGCGCGCGGCAGCTC
>JASHRY010000110.1 GCA_030037105.1 Xanthobacteraceae bacterium | reverse complement strand
CCTCCGAAGGCAGAGGTCAGGGGTTCGAATCCCTTCGGGCGCGCCAAGGATCACACGCAGGCGTCGGTAATCCTCGCCGTTTGCTTCCCGCTAGATTGCCAGACGAATCGGTCCGCCGGATAGGCAGATGAGTCCAGGCGAGCGATCAATATCTTGGCTCTCCGGGCGGACGCGTTCGCCCCGGAGGGCCACGAACGGCGCGGCACGCCGCGTCTCGGGGCGTGCCTCTACTTCTTTTCGGCGGGAAGGCCGTAGGTCCCCATCAGGGTCGCCTTGGCCAGGGTATGGAAGTGCAGGTTGAAGCCGATAAAAGCCGGGGTTGCGTGGCGGTCCAATTTCGGCAACTTGGCGAGATCGACCGCAAACACGGTGATGGTGTAATGGTGCGGTGGATCTCCGGGCGGCGGGCACGGCCCGCTATAGCCGAAGCCGCCGGTATCATTGCGCGCCTGAATGGCGCCCTTGGGCATGAGCCGCTTCTTGACGTTGCCGGCGTTCTTCGGCAGCGAGGTGACCGTCGGCGGAATGTCGAACACCACCCAGTGCCAGAAGCCGCTGCCGGTCGGCGCGTCCGGATCGTACATCGTGATCGCGAAGCTCTTGGTGCCGCTCGGCGCCCCGCTCCATTTCAAGGACGGAGAGATGCTGGGACCCTTGCATTCCACCTGCTCGGTCGGGATGGTCGCGCCTTCGCTGATTTCCGTGCTGGTGAGGGTCATGCTCTGGGCATGAGCCGCGGAGGCGCCCAACGCGAAGGCTAACGCCGCCGTCCCGAATAGTGCCAAGTTACGCATCGTCATTAACCTCCCCTTTTAGAAGCCTCCCCTTCGTTCAGGCCTACTTAGCGTAGCACAAGGATGCGAGGTTGTCTCGCGGCACAGAGCTTTGTCTCCTGCGCCGAAAGCCCGCACTGCGGCCGCGCGGGCTTCACTCCGTCTTCGCGTCGGGCGCGAATTTGGCCGACGGCTTGTGGGCGATGGGGATGAGATCGTCGCTCAGCAGGCGGCGAAAGAGGCCCCATAGCCCGCGCTTCTCGATCAGGATGACGATGATCGAGAAGCTGCCGAGCAGAATGAGATTCCAGGCGCCGAGGCCGGACAGATATTGGCGCAGCACGAAATAGATGATGGTGCCGATGATCGGTCCTTCGAAGCTGCCGATGCCGCCGATGACGACATTGAAGATGATGAAGACCGTCCAGTCGATGATGCTGAACGAGGCGGGCGGCGCGACGCGCAGCTTCTGCAGGGTGATGATTGCTCCGGCCATGCCGAGGAACGGCGCGGTGCCGAGGAAGCAGAGGATGCGCGCATGGGTGATGTTGACGCCGATCGCCGCCGCGCCTTCCTCGTTGTCGCGCATCGCCGTGAGGCCGACGCCGATGCGCGAACGCAGCAGGAAATACGTCGCCAGCATGGCCACCGCGGTGAGGCCGAAGGCGAGCCAGTAGATCGCCGCCAGCCGGTCGGCGCGCACGCGGCCGAAGGACAGCACGATCGAGATCGGCACGCTCGTCCCCGAGCCGCCGCCCCAGGCGCTGAGCTTGCCGGCGGCCAGCATCAGCAGTTCGGCGATGACCCAGGTGCCGATCGCGAGATAGGCGGTGCGCAGGCGGAACACCAGCAGCATCGTCGGCCCCGCGATCACCAGCGCGACCGCGCCGGCGAGCGGAATCGACAGGTACGGATTCAATCCCCAGAGCGCCGCGAAGCCGAAGAACGCATAGGCGCCGACGCCGACATAGGCATGCTGGCCCACGGTGACGATGTCGGCGTAACCGGCGAGCAGGTTCCACATGATCGCCAGGACCAGCATCGACATGAACTCGGTCAGCAGCACCAGATGGTTGGCGCTGAACAGGAACGGCGCCGCGGCCGTCGCCACGATAGCGACCGCGAACGCCACCCGCGCGCCAGTGAGGATCAGCTTCGGCGTGGAATTCATGGCGCGCAATTCATGCTCAATATTTCGGGAACAGGCCCTGCGGCCGCAGCGCCAGCACGATGAGGAAGACGATGTGGCCGGCCATGGTCTGCCAGGCGATGTCGAACTGGCCGCCGATCGATTGCGCGACGCCGAGCACGATGCCGCCGGCGAGCGAACCCCACAGGCTGCCGAGCCCGCCCATCACGACCACCTCGAACGCGATCAAGAGTCGGGTCGGACCGGAGGCGGGATCGAAATTAGTCCAGATCGACATGAAGCCGGCGGCAATGCCGATGGTGACGAAGCTGATGCCCATGGCGATCGCATACAGGCGCACCGAGGACAGGCCGATGAGATCGGCGGCGGCGACATCGTCCGACACGGCGCGGATCTTGGCGCCAATCCCGGTGCGGTACAGCAACAGGTCGAGCACAGCCACCAGCAGGACCGCGGCGATGAAGGTGAGGACCTGGAACAGGCCGACATTGATGCCGTTGCCCAACGCGACCGTGGCCGTCTCCAGCCAGCCGCCGGATATCTTCTGCGGATCGGCGCCGAAACCCTCCAACAATCCGTTCTCGATGATGATCGACAGGCCGAAGGTGACGAGAATGACCAAGAGCACGTTCTCGCCGACGACGCGTTGCAGCAGAAAGCGTTGCAGGGCGAATCCGAAGAGGAAGGCGACCGGCAGCACGACCAGCGTGGCGACCGCCGGGTTGAGGCCGAGCGTCGTCGTCAGCACCAGCAGGACGTAGCAGGTGAGCACGATGAAATCGCCGTGGGCGATATTGATGAAGCGCATCACGCCCGCCGCCAGCGACAAGCCGGTCGCGAACAGCGCGTAGAGCCCGCCGAGCAGAATGCCCTGCAGAAGCTGGTTGATCCAAAGCGAGGCCATCGGTCCGCTCACACGCCGAAATAATGCTTGATGACCAAGTCGCGGGTGACCTCTTGCGGCCGGCCGGCGAGCGACACCTTGCCCTCCAGCAGGCAATAGAAACGGTCGGCGACCGCGAGCGAGCGCTCGATATCCTGCTCGACGATGAGAATGCCGATGCCGCGGCGCTTGATGTCGGGAATGAGGGCGTAAAGCTCGTTGACCACGCGCGGCGCCAGGCCGAGGCTGATCTCGTCGCAAAGCAAGAGGCGCGGATTGGCGAGGAGCGCGCGCGCGAGCGCCACCATCTGCTGCTCTCCGCCGGACAGCGATCCGGCCTTCTGTCGCCGGCGTTGCAGCAGCACCGGGAACTGGTGCCAGACATCGGCGAAGCGGATCTCGCCTTTGCGTCCGACCTCCCAGCCGAGGCGCAGATTCTCTTCGACGGTCAGCGACGGAAACAGCCGCCGGCCCTCGGGCACCAACATGATGCCGGAAGCCACGATCGCCTCGGTGCTGCGGCCGATGATGTCGTCGCCGGCAAAGCCTATCGTTCCCTCGACGCGATCGGCTTGGCCGATGATGGCCTTGAGCAGGGTCGACTTGCCGGCGCCGTTGGCGCCGATGATGGAGACGACCTCGCCGACGCCGACGGTGATATCGACATGATCGATGGCGCGGAATTTGCCGTAGAACACCGACACGCCCTCGACAGCCAAGAGCGGGCTTGATGCGCTCATGCTCATGGCGGATCAGGTCCCGAGATAAGCGTCCCTGACGCGCCGGTCGGCGAGCACCTCCTGAGGCGTGCCGATGGCGATGAAGCCGCCGCCCGCCAGCACCGCGAGACGGGTGACCAGCCAGCGCAGCGCCTGGATCACATGCTCGATCCAGACGATGGTCACGCCGCCGTGATGGACCTCGCCGATCGTGCCGAGAAGGACGTTGCATTCGGCTTCGGTGAGGCCGCCGGCGATCTCGTCGAGCAACAAGAGTCGCGGTCGCAGCGCCAACGCCTTGGCCAATTCGAGTTGTTTCGTGTCGAGAAGCGCCAATTGTCCGGCCGGGACGAGGGCGCGGTGGGCGAGTCCGACGCGGGTGAGAACCGCCTCGGCCTCGGCCTTGGCGCGGGGAAGCGACATGTTGCCGCCATGCACCGCGGCCGCCAGCACGTTCTCGAAGACGCTCATATGGGTGAAAGGCTTGGGAATCTGATAGGTGCGGCCGATTCCCAGCCGGCAGCGATCCCACGCTTTCATCGGCGTAATGTCACGATTGCCGAACAGGATGCGGCCGCGGCTCGGCGGCAGGACCCCGGCAATCATATTGAACAGGGTCGTCTTGCCGGCGCCATTGGGCCCGAGAATGCCGACGATCTCGCCCTCCTCGACCTTGAAGTCGAGGCGGTCGATGACGAGAAGGCCGCCGAAGGCGCGCGAGAGCGAAGCGAGTTCGAGCATCGCCGCCTCTCACGCGCCCGGGTATGGCGTCATCAAGCGTAGGGCATTGGCTCGGGCTCGCCGCCCACCGGAATGTTGGATGCGAGCTTGTTGTCGACGATGACGAGTTCGAGCGGCCATTTCTTGCCCTTGCGCCATTGCCCGGCGACGAGCGGCGTCAGGCTGGTATTGGGCAAGGGGCCTTTCCTGAAATCCACCGGCCCGACGATGGTGTTGAAGGCGTTGCCGCGCACGGCGTCGCGGATCGAGGCCGGATCGTCGAGCTTTTGCGTCAACTTCAACGCCGCGATCGGGACTTCCAGGAGCGAATGGCGGAAGCCTAATCCCATCGAGGCTTGCTGTTTCGCGTCCTTCTCATAGGCGTCGGCCAGTTCGCGCGAGCTTTGCCCGGTGAGGCTCGAAGAATAGGGATGGAATTTCGACCACCAGACTTCGCAGACGAAGTTGACGGCGCGGCTGCCGTAGGGATAGACGCCCTGCGGGAATTCGCCGACCTTGCCGGCGGTGACGATCTTCGGCCTGAAGCCCTGCTGGGCGCATTGGTTCCAGAAGATGGTGAAGTCCGGTCCCGGGATGACGGTGAAGACGACCTCGACGTTCTCCGATTTGAATTTCGAAATCTCCGGCGTGTAATCGCTGGACGGCAGATCGAACCGGCCCGGGTCGATGATATTGAAGCCGCCTTCCTTGATCGTCGGCGGCATCACCCTGGCGAAGGTCCGGCCGTCGTCGTCGTTGGCCCACAGCACGCCGAGATTGCGGTTGGTCTTGACGCGCGCCCAAGCCGCCAGGACGCTGCCGATCGCTTCGGCGCCGTTGAAGAAGAAGTTATACGTCCATTCGAACGGTTTTTTCGGATCGCCTTTGCGGCCGAAGAAGTAGGATTCGAGCGGGTCGTCGTTGCTGACGCACGGCATGCCGTTGATTTCACACTGGTCGGAAACCGGATTGACCGTTTCCGGCGTGGCAAAGGCAGTGACGATGTGAACCTTGTCGTTGAGGATCAATTCCTGGGTCACCTCGGACGCGCGGTTCGGGTTCGACTGGCTGTCCTTGACCACGATTTCCAGGGGATGCTTGGTGCCGTTGATGGTGATCGAATTGTTGGTGGCCTTTTTGGCGTTCTCGATCGCCCAGGACATTTCCTCATAGAACAGGGCGAGCGGACCGGTCCTCGGCCCGACGAGGCCGATCTTCACCGTTTCCGGGACCGCGAAAGCGGGCCGAAACAGCGTGGGTAATGACGCCGCGAGCCCGGCGGCGGCTCCCTTCAATACTTTCCGGCGGCTCATTGTCCGACGGCCCACTGAACGCGACTCCTTGGTCATGATTGTTCTCCCTCTCCCCCTCTTGCGGGGCGAAATCCGCGCCGACAAAGAAGGCAAGATACCAGCCAGAAAGGGCGAATTGCCAGAACAAAAATGGGGAGCGACGGTGCGCCACGTGCTGCTTTGCGGCGACAGCGGCAGTGGAAAGGCCCGGAAACGCCGGACCGATGACGCGTGCCCCATAGTTGTCCCTTGCTGGGAATTTTGCACGGGGTGATTCAAGGGCTGGAAGGGCCGCATTGGCTTTAGTCGGCGCGGCCGAGCATCACGCCGCCGTCGACGACGATTTCGGCGCCGGTGACGTATTTCGATGCCGGGGAGGCGAGGAACAAAGCCGCACCCTGAATCTCGTCGGTCGAGGCCACCCGGTGGAGCGGAACGGCGCTCGCAAAGGCTTTGACGACGTCAGGATTGCGCATGTGTCCGCCGGCGATGTTAGTGACGAAGGGGCCCGGCGCTATCGCATTGACCAGAATATTGAACTTCGCCAGCTCGAGGGCGGCTTGGCGGACCAAATGCGCCGCGCCGGCTTTGGCGGGCATATAAGGCATGCCGACGATGGCTTCGGGACGCAGCGCGCCGACCGAGGTGGTGACGATAATGCGCCCGCCGCGTGGATTCCGCTTCATGTGCGGCACCGCCGCCCCGATCGACACGAACACCGCTGTGAAGTTGGTCGCGATCACCTTGTCCCAGCGCTCGTCCGTTACGTTCTCAAATGCGCCATCGACGGTCCGCTCGCCGGTCATGGAGATAAAGCCTGGAGGGGAGTCGATCCCGACGTTGGCGAACAGCACGTCGAGCCGGCCGAACGCGCCGGCCGCCTTGTCGAACCCGGCGCGCAGCGCCGTGCGATCGGTCACGTCAACGACGATGCCGCGCACGTCGGCGCCCTTCGCCGACAGCCTGGCGATCGCGGCATCCAATCCAGCGCGGTCGACGTCGAGCATGGCGACGCGCGCGC
>JASHRY010000109.1 GCA_030037105.1 Xanthobacteraceae bacterium | reverse complement strand
GATTTGGAGATGGCTTTGCGGTCAGCGGCGGACGGTGAAGCGCTCTGGCCGGTTGGGGGCGGCGGGTTCTGTGCCAAGGCGGTTCCCGCGCCGACGGCGAGGGACAGGAGTAATGCGCAAAAGAGAGACCTCATCGCCAACAATCCTTTCCCTGCACCTTCCGGTGCGTCGGTTTGAATTCGTCAGGCGGCAACACGCGCGCCCGTGCTCGCCGGACTAAATAGACTGCGACAATTCTTGTTCAGTGGGCAGCCGTCCATCGGGCGTCAAGTGGTTGACGACTTCCGGCAGATATTGGCTGAGGCCGGAGAGCAGATCCTGCCGCGACAGTCCCGAATGTGCCATGAGCGTATTGATTTGATCGGCGCCGAGGGCCTTGGCGAGATCGTCGGATGAAATTGGCTTGTTCGGCCCGTTATCGACCCAGGATTTGGTGACCTCGCCCTGGCCGGCCTGCTGGAATTGCCTGAGCAGGTCGTTGAGGCCGCCGCTGAGGACGCCTCCAGCCGCTCCCCCGGCGAGCAATCCGCCCAACCCGCCCTTGAGGATATTGCCGAGGCCACCGCTGGGCGCCGCACCGGTGGGCTCCGAAGCAGGCGCAGTCGGTGCGGCCCCCGGCTGACCGGTGAAGCTTTTCAAGGCCTTGTAAGCGAGGAGGCCGAGGATCGCCATGGTGATCGGTGACATGCCGCCGCCACTGCCGCCGGGACCGCGCGGACCGTGCGGTCCGTTCTGCATTCCATTGAGCACGTCGATCAATCCCATGACTCCGTCTCCCTTTGATGCCGCGGCGCCACAAGGCACGCCGATTGGCAGACCAACGACCGGCCGACCAGAATGTCACGGGAAAATGTCAAAAATATTTGCCTCAAGCGGCCACTCGATACGACTGATGGCTCGGGAACCGGCGGACGGAATGCCGCCTCATATTATTCGAGGCCAAAGCTCCGCAGCCAACCTCCGACGTCCATGTGGCGCCAGCCGCGGTCGCCGGAGATCAAGCGGCCAATTTCAACATTCTATGAAATATAATAATACGAATGACCAAGATCGCGAAACGCCTCGAACCGCGATCGCGGGCGGGAGGATAATGCGATGAGGCTCGTCACTTTCCTCGCCTCCGGGGTCCAGCGTCTCGGCGCGCTGGCAGGCGATTGCGTCGTCCCGCGCGGCACCAATCACGCCTGGGTCAATTGCAGCGGCACGCCCTGCCCGCTCGCGGCGGTGCTGATCGCCGCCAAGCCGGCGCCTGATCGGGCGCGGCGGCGCGCCCGATGAACCTCGCCTTCTGGGTCGAGAAATGGGGGCGCGCCGCGCCTGATCGGCCGGCGATCTCGCTCGGCGGCGCGACTTATTCGACCTATCGGCAATGGGCGGCGCGCTCGCGCGCGCTCGCCGGCAATTTGCGCGATTTGTGCCGACCCGAGGACCGGGTGGCGATCGCCATGACCAATCGCCCGGAATTCCTCGAAGCGTTGTTCGCGACCTGGCATGCCGGGCTGGTCGCGGTGCCGATGAACGCCAAGCTCCATAGCGACGAGTTCGGCTACATCATCGGGCATGCAGGCGCTTCGCTCATTCTCGCCAGCCCCGACCGCGCCGGCGATGTGGCGCCGCATGGCCGCACCATCGCCACCGGGAGCGCCGAGTGGCGTCGCCTCCTGCAAGGCGAAGGCGCCGATCCGGTGCCGCGCCGCTCCGACGATCTCGCTTGGCTCTTCTATACCAGCGGCACTACCGGCCGCCCCAAGGGGGCGATGCTGACGCACGGCATCATGATGGCGCAGACACTCGCCTATTTCGCCGAGATCGAGCCGGTCGGCGCCGGTGACTGCGTTCTTCACGCCGCGCCGATGTCGCATGGCTCCGGCTGTTATGGCCTGCCATTCGTCGCCATGGGCGCCAACACCGTCGTGCCGGAAAGCGCCGGCTTCGATCCGCAGGAGATCGCCGCGCTCCTCGCGCTCCACGGCAACGTCAGCTTTTTCGCCGCGCCGACCATGGTGAGCCGCCTGATTAATCATGCCGGTTTCGCAGCCGCCGATCATCGCGGCTTGCGCACCGTCATCTATGGCGGCGCGCCGATGCATTTCGAGACGCTTATAAGCGCCATGGATCTGCTCGGGCCGAAATTCGCGCAAATCTACGGCCAGGGCGAAGCGCCCATGACCATCACCGGCTTGTCGAAAGCGCTTCACGCCGACCGCGCGCGGCCGCGCTGGCGCGAGATCATGGGCTCGGTCGGGCTGCCGCGCGTCAATGTCGAAGTCCGCGTCGGCGATGCCGAGGATCGCAACCTGCCCGTCGGCGACATCGGCGACGTGCTGGTGCGGGGTGAAATCGTGATGAAGGGCTATTGGCGCGATCCGGCGGCAAGCGCCGAGACATTGCGCGGCGGCTGGCTGCACACCGGCGACATGGGCGCGTTCGACGAGGAAGGCTTCCTCACGCTGAAGGACCGCTCCAAGGATCTGATCATCAGCGGCGGCAGCAATATCTATCCACGCGAAGTCGAGGAAGTGCTGCTGCGCCATCCCGGCGTGCTCGAAGTCTCAGTCATCGGCCGCCCGCATCCCGATTGGGGCGAAGAAGTCGTCGCCTGCGTCGTCGCGCGCGCCGAACATGCCGTATCGGCGGCGGAATTGGACGCGCTCTGCCTTGCCGCGATCGCACGCTTCAAGCGGCCGCGCGGTT
>JASHRY010000014.1 GCA_030037105.1 Xanthobacteraceae bacterium | reverse complement strand
ATCCTGTCGGGCCGCACCAAGGACAAGAACATCGGCTACGTCGCCGAGTATCTCACCAATATCGGCATCGATCTCCGGGAAGTGCGCGTCGTGCCGGACGAAGAATCGGAGATCGTCGCCGCGCTTAACGCGTTGCGCGCGCGCTACACCTACGTGTTCACCACCGGCGGCATTGGCCCCACCCATGACGACATCACCGCCGACAGCGTCGCCAAGGCGTTCGGCGTATCGATCGGCTATCATCCGCGCGCCGTCGAAATTCTGTGCGCGCGGATGGCCGAGACCGGGAGCGTCATGAACGAAGCGCGCATGCGCATGGCGCGCTTGCCAGCGGGAGCCGAGCTGGTGCTCAACAAAATCTCGGCGGCCCCCGGCTTCTGGGTCGGCAATGTCATCGTCATGGCAGGGGTGCCGCAGATTATGCAGGCGATGCTCGACGATGTGGCGCCGAAGCTGCGCACCGGCGCCAAAATGCTGTCGGCGACGGTGCGCGCCGACTGCCGCGAGGGCGATATCGGCACCGAGCTTGCCGAGATCGCCAAGGCCCATCCCGGCGCTCTCATCGGCTCCTATCCCTTTTTCGACGATAAACGCGGCGCCAACACCCATGTCGTCATCCGCTCGCGCGACCCGCAAATGCTCGCCGCGGTTACGGCCGCGGTCGAGGCGATGCTGGCGCGGGTGAAGGCGCGGCTTGCGGCCGGGTAGAGGTGGCGACCGCCGTGTCGTCGGCAATATTGCGGTCCGCCGCTTCGCCGGTCGGCGCCTCCTCAATTTGCCGTGAAAACGGCGATGACTTCCTTCACGGCGATGCGCCTTGCCGCGGCGCGGGCTGATGCGTACTTTCAGCATGCACATGTGGCGTGCGTGAAGGACCTCGACGGTGAGCGAAACCGAAGCCCTCTTCAGCGTGCTGCGGCAGTCGGCCGACGCCGATTGCGTTGCCGCCATCGAACGCCTGGTGACGGAAGCGCCGGATCGCGAACTTTGCCGCGTCAACGTTCTCAGTTTTGCCGCCAAGCACGGCCTCAATGAGGAACGGGCCATCGCCGCGTTCCTGCACGCCGCGCGGCTCGGCGTGTTCGAATTGTCGTGGAACGTGCTCTGCCCCGGCTGCGGCGGTGTGCTCGACGCCACGGCGACGCTCAAGACGGTGAACCGCGAGGAATACGATTGCGGGCTGTGCGCCTGCGGCTACAAGCCGACGCTCGACGAGATGGTGGAGGTGACCTTCACGGTGAGCCCGCGCGTGCGCCGCATCGCCGCTCATGATCCGGATTTGCTGCCCGAAGTCGAATATTACCGGCAGATTTTCTGGAGCTCCGGCGTCGATCTGCCGGATACACTCGGCGACAGCCTCGCCGCGTTCACCGTCGACTCGATCGAGCTGCCGCCCGGCGAGAAAGCGGTGCTGTCGGTACAACTGCCCAACGATTTTGTCATCGTGTTCGATCCGGTGACGCATGGCAGCCAGTTCCTCGACGTCAAGGGCGAGCCGACGCGCGAGCGGCAGACGCTGTCGATGGTATTCAACAAGGTGAAGGCGCCGGTCGGCACGGTCGAGATGCGGCCCGGACCGTTGCGGTTGTCGCTCGAAAACCGCACCGACCGCCGCGTGCTGCCGGCCTTGTGGATCGCCGGAGATACGCTCCACCATCTGCTCGGGAGGCGCCGGCCGTTCCTCACCGCCAAACGGCTGCTCTCCAACCAGACCTTCCGCAATGTCTACGGCACCGACACGCTCGATGTCGATCAGCGGCTCAAGATCACCAGTCTCACCTTCCTGTTCACCGATCTCAAGGGCTCGACCGCGCTCTACCAGCGCGTCGGCGATCTTGCAGCCTACGATCTGGTGCGCCAGCACTTTCACGCTCTGTACGATGTGGTGGCGGCGGAAGCGGGCGCGGTGGTGAAGACGATCGGCGACGCGGTGATGGCGACGTTCCCGACGCCCGACCGGGCGCTCGCGGCCGCCTTGCGCATGCGCGAGGAAATGAAGCGGATCAATACTGAGCGCCGCAACGAGGATTTGCTGCTCAAGATCGGCATACACGAGGGGCCCTGCCTCGCCGTCACGCTCAACGACAGCCAGGATTATTTCGGTCAGACCGTGAACATCGCGGCGCGCGTTCAGAGTCTCGCCTCCTCGCGCGCCATCTTCGCGACCAAATCGGTGGTGGAGGACGCGGGCGCCGCCAAAATCCTCGAAAGCTCGGGACTGCAGCCGACGATGCAGCGCACGGCTTTGCGCGGCATCGCCGACGAGACCACGGTGTACGAGATTCCCTGATTGCGTCCGGCGCTCCCGGTCTGATATCGGCTCCGAGGTCCCTTGAGACCCGCGGCGAGGA
The DNA here is from genome assembly GCA_030037105.1 of Xanthobacteraceae bacterium. The sequence goes on along the minus strand of JASHRY010000014.1, from coordinate 1,387 downwards.
CCGCATCGCGATGGCGGCGCACGACGTCGATGAGCCCGGCAAACGCCTGCCGCGAGATGCGGACAAGATTTTTCCGGTCTCCTGGGACCAGTTCCACCGTGATTCGCGCGCCCTCGCTTGGCGACTTTCCGGCGTCGGCCAGTTCGCGGCGATCGTCTGCATCACCCGCGGCGGCCTGGTGCCGGCGGCGATCGTGGCGCGCGAACTCGGCATCAAGCTGATCGAGACGGTCTGCGTGTCGAGCTATGCCCACACCAGCCAGGGCGAGTTGACGGTGCTCAAGAACGTCGCGCCCGATATCGTCGCCTGCAGCGCGGGGCAGGGCGCGAGCGTCCTCATCGTCGACGACCTCGTCGATACCGGCCAGACCGCAAAAATCGTGCGCGCCGTTCTGCCGCGTGCCCACTTCGCCACGGTCTATGCCAAGCCCATGGGCCGGCCGCTCGTCGATACTTTCATCACCGAAGTCTCGCAGGACACCTGGATCTATTTTCCCTGGGACACCGGGCTCGTTTTCCAGCCGCCGATCCGCGAGGCCGGATTGTAGGGCGCGGGCTTTTCCGCCGGCTTTCATGCGCGAACCGGACTGTCTATCATCCGGCCCGATCACGGAAGGCGAGTGCTCGGAGACGCCGTTTCCGGGCGGCACGTCAAGGCGCGAAAGACGTGATACAAGGCCGCGGACGCGGTTCGCGGACGTGGCGAAACGGTAGACGCAAGGGACTTAAAATCCCTTGGGGGAAACCCCGTGCGGGTTCAAGTCCCGCCGTCCGCACCAGCGATCGTCACGAGGCTCGGCGAGGGATTGATGAAACGGCGCGGCAAAGCAGGCGGGCGGCAGACGCCGCCTTCGCGCCGCAAGGCGGCTACGGGACGCCGCCCTGCGCGCCGCGCCGACGGCAAGCACCAACCTTCCGTGGCCGAATTGCAAGTGCGGTTGCAGGAGCGCAGCCGCGAGCTGAACGATGCCCTCGATCAGCTCTCCGCGACGTCGGAAGTGCTGCGCCTGATGAGCGGCTCGCCGGGCGAGCTCGCGCGCCTGTTCGAGATGATCCTGGCCAATGCGACGCGGATTTGCGGCGCCAAATTCGGCAATCTGTGGCTCCGCGAGGGCGACGGCTTCCGCATCGCGGCGACGCATGGCGCGCTGCCCGCCTACCGCGAATATCTGCGGAAAGAGCAGATCGTCGTTCCCGACCCGAAAAGCACCCTCGGTCGCATCGTCAGCGGGCGGGAGACGATTCAAATTGACGACGTGAGGACAGAGCCGGCTCACGGCAGCGCGATGCGCCTCGCTACGATCAAGCTTGCGCACGCCCGCAGTTTGGTCGCGGTGCCGATGCTCAAGGATAAGGAATTGATCGGCGTCATCGGCATCTATCGCCAG
>JASHRY010000108.1 GCA_030037105.1 Xanthobacteraceae bacterium | reverse complement strand
CCGGAAAAGCCCAGCGCATGGGCGCCGGCCGGCGTGAGATCGATGATCCGCCCGCGCACGAACGGCCCGCGATCGTTGATGCGCACCACCACGGAACGACCGGTGCGCTCATTGGTGACCCGCACCAGCGTCCCGAACGGCAACGTGCGGTGCGCCGCGGTCAAGGCGGTCGGCGATGCCCGGCCGCCGCTGGCGGTCCGGCCTCCGGAATAGACCGAGGCTATCCCGCTTTGCGCCGAGGCAGTCATCGGCACTGCCGCGATGATGGATGTGACAAGAGTTGAGGCAAGCATAAGTCTAGTCAGGCTATTGCAAGCCATGATCTTCCTTTATCCGTTGTTGAAGGGAAGGATGAAATGGCTCTAGATGAGAGCCGGAAGGTTTCATGCACAAATAATGTGGAAATTATGCGGCGCCATACACGTGAAATACTTATGGCAATTATATGTAGTGAAAATTATTGCCAGATATACTTCGCAATAATCCGTGAACATGGAGCGCCCGCCGCCACGAAAGCTTGATGGCGGGGATCATGTTGGCCGGCGTGGCAGCGCGCGCCCGCCATGCATCGGCACCATTCGGGTTTTGGGTGTATCCGATCCCGGCCGCATTCCAGCCCATGGGCGCGGCGCATTCAGAAAGCCGCGGTCACTCGGCGGCGATCGCGGTCGGCAGGACGTAGTCCTTGAACTGCTCGCGCAGGGCGTTTTTTTGGATTTTGCCAGTTGCCGTGTGCGGGATGCTGCCAACGAACACGACGTCGTCGGGCGTCCACCATTTGGCGATCTTGCCCTGCAGGAAGCCGAGAATATCCTCTTTGGTCGCCGATTGCCCCTCTTTGAGGACGACGATCAGCAGCGGCCGCTCGTCCCATTTGGGATGGCGCACGCCGATCACCGCCGCTTCCGCCACCTTGGGATGGCCGACCGCGAGGTTCTCCAGATCGATCGAGGAGATCCATTCGCCGCCCGATTTGATCACGTCCTTGGAGCGGTCGGTGATCTGCATATAGCCGTAGCGGTCCATGGTGCCGACATCGCCGGTATCGAAGAAGCCTTCCTCGTCGAGAATCCGGCTGTCGTCCTTGTAATAGGCCTTAGCGACGGCGAAGCCGCGCACCTTGATGCGGCCGAAGGTCTTGCCGTCCCACGGCAGCGCGCGGCCGGCATCGTCGGTGATCTTCATCTCGACGCCGAATGGCGTGTAACCCTGCTTCTGTTTCATATCCCAGAGCGCATCGCCCTTGAGGCCGGCATATTCGGGCTTCATCGTGCCGACGGTGCCCAGCGGATTCATCTCGGTCATGCCCCAAGCATGAAAGACACGCACGCCATAATTCTCCTCGAAGGTCTTGATCATGGCGCGCGGACAGGCCGAGCCGCCGATGATGACGCGTTCGAGATAAGGCAGCTTGCCGCCGGTCTTTTCCAGATATTGTAACAGCAGCAGCCACACCGTCGGCACCGCGCCCGTGCAGGTGATCTTATAGTCGTTGAGCAGTTCGTAAACCGACGCGCCGTCGAGCTTCGCTCCCGGCAGCACCAGCGTCGCACCGGCCATGGGCGCGGAAAAGGCAAGCCCCCAACTGTTTGCGTGGAACATGGGGACGATCGGCAGCAGGACGTCGCGCGCGGAAAGACCGATGGTGTCCGGCTGCAGCGACAGCAGGGTGTGCAGAACGTTCGAGCGGTGCGAATAGACCACGCCCTTGGGATTGCCCGTGGTGCCGGAAGTGTAGCACATGCCGGCGGCGGTGTTCTCGTCAAACTCCTTCCAGGCGAAATCGCCATCGGACCCGGCGAGCCAGTCCTCGTAGGCCACGGCGTTGCGCAGCGTCGTCGCCGGCATGTGCGCGGCGTCGGTGAAAACGATATAGCGTTCGATGGTCGGCAGTTTGTCGGCGATTTTCTCCAACAGCGGCACGAAGGTGATGTCGGTCATCATCACCCGGTCCTCGGCGTGATTGATGATCCAGACGACCTGCTCGGGGAACAGCCGCGGATTGACCGTATGATAGATCGCGCCGATGCCGATTATGCCGTACCAGCTTTCCAGGTGCCGCCAGGTGTTCCAGGCGAGCGTCGCCACGCGGTCGCCGAGCTTGACGCCGTCGCGGTCGAGCCGCTGCGCCACGCGCAAGGCGCGTGCGCGGACCTCGGCATAATTGGTGCGATGCATCGCTCCTTCGATCGAGCGGGTGATCACGGCTCGTTCGCCGTGAATGATAGCGGCGTGGTCGATGATGCGGTGGCACAGTAGCGGCCAATCCTGCATGAGCCCAAGCATGGCGTTCCTCCGGCGAGGTGCTGCGCTGTCCTTGTTCTTGCTTCGTCGCGCCGCGGCGGGCGGCGGCCGACGCCACCCCAATGTAACCGCCGGGGCCGCCGATGAAAATGCCGTTTCGCCGCCGGGGAGCGACCGCCGCTCTGCGGGGAACTCCGCAATCCGCGAGGCACGAGGCTCTGAACGGATATTCAGGCCCCCGACTTCGCCGGGGCCGTGGCGTCGATCAGGTATGTCCAGGGTGTGCCGATCGAGCTTACTTGCCGATCATCACGTCGGAGGCCTTGATGACCGCCCACGCCTCGTCGCCGTTCCGCAGCGCAAGCTCGGCGACGGCTTCGTTGGTGATCGAGGCGGTAATGACCGCGCCGGGGCCGATCTCGATGCGAACATGGGACGTCGTGGCGCCTTTCGTCACTTCGACGATCCTACCTTTGAGTTGATTGCGCGCGCTGAGCTTCATCTCTTGCTCCTTGACATGGCGGGCCGGGAACCTTCCGCCGCATGCATATATTCGCCGTTCCGTCCGGCGGATAGGTACTGGCGGCCGGGCTTTGACCGGAGGGGCGGGTGTTGCGACAATAGCGACCGCGGGCACCGGTGCATGTTGGAATGATTAATTTGCTAGTGTCCCCTTGATACCGCAACGCCAAGCAGCGAAGGACCTAAATGCCCCCGCTCAGCAATCTCGCCGCGCGCGACGTCGAAACATTAGTGCATCCCTACATCAATCTGGCGAGCTTCCGCGAGAGCGGACCGGTGGTCATCGAGCGCGGCGAGGGCGTTTATGTCTACGACAGCGCCGGCAAGGCCTATATCGAAGGCATGGCGGGGCTGTGGTGCACCGCGCTCGGCTACGGCAACGAGGAACTGGTCGAGGCCGCCGCGGCGCAGATGCGCAAGCTCTCCTTCGCCCATCTGTTCACCGGCAAGAGCCACGACCCGGCGATCGCGCTGGCGGAAAAGCTCAAGGAGATGGCGCCGGTGCCGATCTCGAAGGTCTTTTTCTGCAATTCCGGGTCGGAGGCAAACGACACCCAGATCAAGCTCGTCTGGTATCTCAACAACGCCCGCGGCCGGCCGCGGAAGAAGAAGATCATCAGCCGCCAGAAGGCCTATCACGGCGTCACCGTCGCAGCCGCCTCGCTCACCGGCCTCGCCGGCAACCATCGCGACTTCGACGTGCCGCTGCCGGGTTTTTTGCACGCCGGCTGCCCGCATCACTACCGCTTCGCGCGGGACGGCGAGAGCGAAGAGGAATTCGCCTCGCGGCTCGCCGCCGAGCTCGAGGCGCTCACCGTCCGCGAAGGCCCGGAGACGGTCGCCGCGTTCATCGCCGAGCCGGTGATGGGCGCGGGCGGCGTCATCGTGCCGCCGCGAACCTATTTCCAGAAGATCATGGCGGTATGCGCCAAGTACGATCTGCTCGTGATCAGCGACGAGGTGAT
>JASHRY010000107.1 GCA_030037105.1 Xanthobacteraceae bacterium | reverse complement strand
GTCGCGGAAGAGGTTGCGAAATATCTCGCTTCCGATCTCGTTTGCTACCGCGCCGCCGGCCCGTTGGCTCTGGTCGAGCGCGAGGCCCGCTGCTGGGACCCGATCCTCGCCTGGGCGCGCTCGGCGCTCGGCGCGCGCTTGAGCGCGGGGGAAGGCGTCGCCTATGTCGAGCAGCTGCAAGCCGCGCTCGTGGCGGTGCGCGCCGCCATCCCCGACGATCCCTGGCGGCTAGGCGCCGTGCACGCGGCGACGACGCTCACCGGCTCGGCGCTCATTGCGCTTGCGCTTGCGCGCGGGCGGCTTACGCTCGAGGAGGCGTGGCAGGCCGCGCATGTCGATGAGGATTGGAACATGGAACAATGGGGTCGCGATGAACTGGCGCTCGCGCGCCGCGCCTTCCGCTTTGCGGAGTTCGCGGCCGCGGCGACGGTGCTGCGGTCGCTGGCGAGGTGATAGTTTCCGCTTGGCGCTGCCCGCTGCGCTCAAGTGGACTACGGGCTCTTTTCCCACAGGATGCGTAGCTGAGTAGCCCGGATGAGCGAAGCGATATCCGGGAGCAGCGGTTGAGCCTGGCAGCCGTTCCCGCATGTCGCTGCGCTCATGCGGGCTACCGGCTCCGGCACGCTGCGCTATACGCGGTAAGCTTGCGGCGAACGAGTGGCGAATTCCTACTCGCTCTTTTGACGGAAAAGATTTTGCAGGAAGTCGAGCGGTCCGCTGCTCGTGGTTTCGGGTGATGGCGCGCCCGCATCGGCAGAAGCCGGACGCGGCCGTGGCATAGGCACGCCGGCCTCCGCCATAGCGAGCTGGCGTGGGCGCTGCCGTGGCAACGGAATAGGCTCGCTGAGCGGCGCTGCAGCGGGCGATGTGTCGGCCGCGGTGGGCGCGGGGGGCGCCGCGGCCACGGCGGGCGAGTTGTCGGCGGCGGGCGAGTTGTCGGCGGCCGTGGGCTCTGCGACGGAGATGGGCGTCTGTTGCGCGGCCGGGGGCGCGGCGCCGCCTGATGCCGCGGTGGCGTTGTCGTCATTGGCGGCGTCGGCCAAGCCCGGCGCCACGGGAGCTTCGACTGCTTTCAAATCCGTCCCTGTTGTCGGAACCACGAGCGTTGTCGCGGCGACTTGTGGTCCGCTTGCCGAAGAGCCGGGCATGTCCGCAGCGTGCTCGCTGAGCAGCGGGCCTTTGCCTGCAACGGAGACGTTATACGCATCCGTTGTTGCGGCCTTGGTATCGGCGGGCGCGGACGCAGGCTCGGCAGTCTTGTCGGACGAAGCCCCAGACGGCGGCGGACTTGCCGCTTCCGGAGCCGTGGTCGCGGGGGCCCCACTCTGCGTTGAGGCGGTCGCCAGCGGACGGAAGGTCGGCAGCTTGGGCGGGGCGAAGTCACTGCGGACGAATGCGGCGATGGTCCACAATACGACCGGGACTGCAATGATGACCGCCACGAGGATGATGACCCGCCGCAAAAGCGGCACGTAATGCCGGAACTGCTCGTCGTCCTCACGCATCATGTCCGCCTCGTTCTTCTACTGCAGGCGGGGACGGGCAATATTTTAGGCCGCGCATGATCTTATCCGAGAAATCTCATCCGGAACGGGTGCCTACTTTTCGGGATCATCCGCCCTTCTTCAGTTTCTCCGCCATCCTTGCCGCAAAATAAGTGAGTACACCGTCGGCGCCGGCGCGCTTGAAGGCGATCAGGCTTTCGGCCATGGCCTTGTCTCCTTCGAGCCAACCGTTCCCAGCGGCTGCCATAATCATCGCATATTCGCCGGACACTTGGTAGGCGAAGGTGGGCGCCATGAAAGTCTCTTTGACGCGGTACAATATGTCGAGATAGGGCAGGCCCGGCTTGACCATGACCATGTCGGCGCCTTCGGCGATATCGAGTTGCACCTCGCGCAGCGCCTCGTCCGCATTCGCCGGATCCATCTGATAGGTGCGCTTGTCGCCGATGAGCGTCGCATTCGAGCCGATGGCAGCGCGGAACGGGCCGTAGAAGGCGGAGGCATATTTGGCCGCATAGGCCATGATCTGGACATCGCCGAAGCCGGCGGCGTCGAGTCCGGCGCGGATCGCGCCGACGCGGCCGTCCATCATGTCGGACGGGGCGATGATGTCGCAGCCGGCCTCGGCCTGCACCAGGGCTTGGCGTACCAGCACCGCGACGGTCTCGTCGTTGAGGATGATGCCGTCGCGCAAGAGGCCGTCATGGCCGTGACTGGTATAAGGGTCGAGCGCCACGTCACAGAGCACGCCGATCTCCGGCACCTCCTTTTTTATGGCGCGGACGGCGCGGCAAACGAGGTTGTCGCCATTGAGCGCTTCGGAGCCGGAATCGTCGCGTTTATTCGTATCGATATAGGGGAAAAGCGCGAGGCAGGGGATGGCGAGCTTCGCCGCCCGCTCGGCCGCGCGCACCGCCTCATCAACCGAGAGGCGCTCGACATCGGGCATCGAATCGACAGGCGTGCGGACCTTTGTCCCATCGACCAGGAACAGCGGCCAGATCAGGTCATCAGTGGTGAGCACGTTCTCGCGCACCATCCGCCGCGTCCATTCGGCGCGCCGGTTGCGGCGCGGGCGGATCGCAAGGTCGAGGCGGTCGGCGGATACTTCCACCGCCTCCCTTTCTCCCCGCGCAAGCGGGGGGGAGGGTTGGGGGAAGAGCCGGCTTCGTTCGAGCGTTCGGCCGAATTTGATCGCCATGAGCGGCACTCCCTGCTGGCTCGCTCTTTTTACCCGTTCCAGCGTAGCCCCGCCACCGGGCGGCGCGATACTCGTACTCCTGGAATAAGATCATGGGACCGGCCGATCCGCCGGCTGTTGGCCGCCGGCCGGCCGGCGGATTGACTGCATCCATCGCGGATGCCAAAGGCCGCCCTGCCATGAGCGATCAATTGCAAAGGCGGCCGGCGCGGCCGGGCGACATGCTCGAGCCGGTGCATGCCGGCAGAAATGCTGAGGTGAGAGGATCTTGGACCGAATATCTCATTTTATTTCTGCGCGTCATGGCGGCGGTGTCGCTCATCAAGGGCCTTTATCATTGGGCTGCCATATGCGGCGTCGGCGCGTCCGCCGCAGGCGGCTTTGCGGCGCACACGCTCGCTTGGCAGGCGGCGACGGTATTTTTCGCCGTCCTCGATCTCGTCGCCGCGGTCGGCCTGTGGTTGGCTGCGCCCTGGGGCGCGGTGGTGTGGCTCACCTCCGTCGCGTCCACGGCGATGGTGGAAATATTCTTCCCGCAAATCTACGGCGGCAGCGTTCTCATTGCGCTCGTCGCGGTGGCGCTCGTGGGCGTTTATCTGGCGCTGGCGATCGTCGCCGCGCGCGCGCGGCCGAAATGATGGACGCGGGCCAACTGCATGCAGAAAATCTCAGCCTACATTCTCGCGTTCAATGAAGCCGAGAAAATCAAGGCCGCGGTGGAAAGCGTACTCTGGGCCGACGAGGTCGTCGTCGTCGATTCACACAGCACCGACCGCACCG